>CALICR010000134.1 GCA_938049125.1 uncultured Clostridia bacterium | reverse complement strand
GGGACCATGGTATGCGCCCTTGGGGACGGGACACATGTGCTGAACTTCTGCTGTGTAGATCATGGTATCTTTCCTTTCCGTACATGATAAAGATGGGGTCATCTTTACGCGTGAGCCATATAGTTGCATTATACCGGATGGCACGCCTAAAGTCAATCGATTCACTTTACGCGGATTCCTGATAAAATTCATAAAAAATCCAGCCGTTTTTGTGAAAAATTGGTGCAGTCCGAGGGAATGCGCGGTATTTACTTTCCGGACCGAACTGGCTATAATTGTATCATATTTTAAATGGGGAGGTACGGCGGATGATCCTGACCGTAACATTGAATCCGGCGCTGGATAAGACGGTCTCCGTGTCCAGACTGACGATCAACGGGGTGAACCGCGTCACGAGCACGCGCCTGGACGCGGGCGGCAAGGGCATCAACGTATCGAAGACCGTGCGCTCCCTGGGCGGCGAGACGCTGGCCGTCGGCATCCTCGGCGGCGAGAGCGGCATCTACATCCAGCACTGCATGGAAAAGCTGGGCATCCCCGGCTCCTTCTGCATCGTGGATGCGCCGACCCGGACAAACATCAAAATTCTCGACAACTCCATGCACACCTCCACGGATATCAACGAGCGCGGCGAGCCCGTGGACGAGGCGACCCTCGACGCCGTCTTTGCCAGCGTGAAGCGGAACGTGAAGCCCGGCGACACCGTGGTCTTCGCGGGCACGAATCCCCCGGGCACCCGGGCGGACCTGCTCTGCGGCTGGACGAAGGAGCTGAAGGAGATGGGCGTCCGCGTCTGCCTGGACGCCACCGGCGAGACCATGCGCCTCGGCCTGACGGCGGGACCCTACCTCATCAAGCCCAACAAGGAGGAGCTGGAGGAGATCTGCGGCCGCCGCCTCTACTTCGACGTGGACGTCATTGCCGCAGCCAAGGAGCTCATTGCCGACGGCGTGGAGCGGGTCGCCGTGTCCCTCGGCTCCGAGGGCGGTCTCTTCGTCACCGAGGATCAGGTGCTCCGGGTCTACGGCGTGCGGGTGCCCGTCGTCAGCTCCGTGGGCTCCGGCGACGCCATGATGGGCGCGCTGGCCTACTATCTGGAGGCGGGCCTGCCCTGGTGCGAGGTCGTGGCCCGGGCCGTGGCCGTCAGCGCGGCCCATGTGACATGTCCCGGCTCCGACGCAGCGGTGCTGGCCCAGGTGGAGGCCCTGCTCGGCCAGGTCCGGGTGGATGAGCTGATGTAAGTGTTCCCGGCCCGGCCGGGTCCATACATAGAAAAACCGGCGGCGGTTCCTTTGAGAGGAGCCGCCGCCGTTTTTTCAGCGGATGACGTTCGTGAAGCTCAGCACCGTCAGCACGATGCCGATGAGGACATAGACGTCCAGCAGACTGCCGAGAATTTTGAAGACCCAGCCGACGAGCCAGAGGTGGGAAAAGAGGCCTATGAGCGCGCCGCCCACCGCGCCAAGCACCAGGTAGATGAGCACGGTGATGACGAAGGCCCGGGCGTCCGCCGGGCGGAACGAGAAGGGAAACCAGGTTTTGAGAAAGTCCATGGGAAATTGCTCCTTTGGGGTGAGAAGTCAGGGGACCGCAGGCGGGTCCGGGATCTCCAGCACGTAGGTGCCGCAGACGTTGATGAGGGTGGTGCCGCCGTATTGCAGCTCCCGCACGGGATTCCGCGTATACTGCTGGTGGACGTGACCGTGGAGCAGGTACCGGGGATGGTAGCGGTCGATGAGGCCAAGGAAGGCCCCGAAGCCCTCGTGGGTATGGGTGGGCAGGTCACCGAAGCCGCGGACCGGGGCGTGGGTGACCACGATGTCCACGCCCTTGCGCAGCTTCCAGCGCAGGCGGCGGATGCGGCGCTCCATCTCCTCATCGCTGTACTGGTGCGGGCCGGGGCTGTAGCGCAGGCAGCCGCCGAGGCCCAGGATGCGCAGGCCCCGGAAGGTGACGACGGTGTCCTCGATGCAGTCGCAGCCCTCGGGCGGGCGGCGGGCGTAGACGCCGTCGTGGTTGCCGTGGACGTAGTAGAGGGGC
This sequence comes from uncultured Clostridia bacterium, assembly GCA_938049125.1. Classification (GTDB taxonomy): domain Bacteria; phylum Bacillota; class Clostridia; order Oscillospirales; family Oscillospiraceae; genus RGIG3159. The sequence continues at coordinate 5,050 of CALICR010000134.1, read as the reverse complement.
GCGTGGCCCATGGTGACGAGAAAGCTCAGATAGTCGGGCTTGAGGTCGCCGCTGGAGAGGATAAGGTCGATGTCCGCGAGCTTTTCCTTCCGGAAGTAGTCCCAGTAGGCCTTGGACTCCTCGTCGGCGATGCAGAGAATCTTCATGTGGCAGGCTCCTCCGGTTCGGGCGGGATGCGGTCGCGGTAGACGCCTTGGAGACGGACTGTATTCCGGGCCATGGGCAGCAGCTCTTCAAATTCCGGGATGCGGCCCTTGACGCCCTGGGCGAGCCAGTCCATGTGCAGGATCTCGGCGGCGGAGAAGCTCCGGTCGCCGGGGTTCTTCACGCTGCCGTCCTGGGCGAGAATGCGGCGGGCGAAGGGGTCGAGCTGGCCGGACTGGAGCTCCCGGCGCAGCATCTGGGCCAGCACGGCCACGCTGTCCGGCAGGGCGTCGTAGAGGCAGACATCGATGACGCCGCTGTTCATGCCCCACCAGTAGTTGACGGCGCGCTGCCCGGCGTCCTCCTGGTCGGACTGCCAGCCGCCGCGCAGCAGCGTGCGCACGATGTTCTCATAGAGCCGTCCCCAGGACCACACCGGCGACGCCACGGAGACGGCGGAGCCGTCCTCCTGCAGCAGGCAGGTGCCGTAGACCGTCATGGGCTGGCCGGGAATCGGCGTATCCCGGTTGGAGACCACCCGGATGCCGCGCTGCCGGAAGACGTCCAGCGCGTCGCTGCGGACGCAGCTCCACTCCACCTCGATCTCCACGCCGGGGTTCACCATCTGCGCGCCGAGGGCGAAGGCGTTGATGCTGGCGGGCACGCCGAAGATGGGATAGCTGCCCACATAGCCGATGCGCCCGTCCCGGGCCAGGGCCCCGGCGATGGCGCCGGTGATGAATTTTCCCTCGTAGACCCGGCCGTAGTAGGTCCGGACGTCGGGGTAGGGCATATCCACGGAGCAGTTGAGCATCCAGAGGTCCGGATGGCGGCGGGCGACGCGCAGCGTCGCGTCCATCAGGGAGGGCGTTGTGGTGAAGAGGACGTCCGCGCCGTCGCGGATGGCCTGCTCCATGGTCTCCTCGGCCTGGGGGCCGGGCACCGTGTGGAAGTAGGCCCGGGTCTCCACCTGCGGGGCGAGGATCTCCTCCAGGTGGCGGCGGCCCAGCTCGTGGCCGCGGGTCCAGGTGCTGATCTCCGGGTCGCGCTCGTGGATGAAGGCGATGCGCAGATGCTTTGGGCCGTGGGGGATGAGCCAGCCCAGCAGGCCGTCCTTGGCAGGCTCCGCGGGCTTCGTATTGACGGCCACGGGGTCCGGCTGGGCCAGGGCGCTGACGTCGCTCTGAAGCGAACCGACGGCCAGGCGCAGGGCGTCCTCGTCCATGTCGTGGAGGTCCTCCAGCGTGTGATAGCGCAGGAACACCAGCAGAGCGTCCGCCGGGGTCAGCGTGCCGAGGAACAGCTCGCCGCGCAGGACGCCGCAGAACCGGGTGAAACAGGAACGGAAATGCTGGAGGAAGTCCGGCGGCCAGACCTTCCCGGTCATGCCCAGCCGGGCGCAGAGCTTCTGGTAGGAGCCGGGCAGCGAGAACTGCACGGAATAGAGCGGGGCCAGCTTGTAGAACTCCAGGAACTCCTGATACCGGGCATAGGCCTCGGAGCCGTCGTTTTCGGGCAGGACCCGGGTTACATAGCCCGGCACGGTGCTGGCCTCGAAGTAGCGCAGGACACTGACGCGCTTGTTGCCCTCCTGGACGTAGAATTTTCCGTAGTATTCAAAGCAGCGGATCGGCTCCCGGATGCCGGCGTCGCCCATGTGGTCGTGGCAGAGCCGGATCCACTTGACGGCGAACTCGGAGTCAGCGTCCAGCAGCGGCAGGAAGCTCCGGGAAAAGGAGAACTGCCGCCCGGCGGTCTTCGTCCCGGCGATGAGACCGATGGGAATCTCCACAAGGCCCACCTGGACCTGCCGGAGCGTCCGGCTGTTCAGCAGGTCGTCGAGCACCTGCAAATGCGGCTCCTCGCCGGCGGAGACGGCGGCCTTGTATTCCCGCTGGCCCGCCCGCAGCGCCTTCTTATAGGCATCTCTCGCATCGGACAGTGTCATAGAATATTTCCCCTCCTTGCGCAAAAAAATCGGAATGGAACGAAAAAATTATAGCCCAATTCCGGAAAAATGTCAAATAGGGCCGGCGCACCGGTCCAATTCTGACATGTCAAAAAAGCGTAAAAGAATTTAAGATTCTATGAATTCTCGGCTTCGGTCGTTGTGTCCCGGGCGGCGCTGTGGTATAATTCTGGCAGAATCTGAGCCGCCCCCTGCGGGTGGAGAGCGGAGCATGGAAGCAATGAAAGCATCGGGCAGATATCAATCGAACAAGCGGACCCTCGGCCTCCGCCGGAGGCCGTCGAAGCCGGAGCGGCCCAAGCGGCAGATCCCGGCGCTGGAGACGGACCCCACCCGCGGCCTGACTGTGGACCAGGTTCGCCTGCGCGTGGAGTGCGGGGCCACCAACGCCCCGGTGGAGCCGCCGACGAAGACGACGAAGCAGATCATCCTGACGAACGTCTTCACCTATTTCAACATCCTCTTTTTCCTGCTGGCGGCCTGCGTGGCCTACGTCCGGTCCTGGCAGAACATGATGTTTCTCGGCGTCGTGTTCGTCAACACGCTGTTGGGAATCTATCAGGAGCTGCGGGCGAAGAAGACGCTGGACGGTCTCAGCATCCTGACGGCCCCCAAGAGCCGGGCCATCCGGAACGGCAGGACGGTGCTGCTGGAGACCAGCGCCCTGGTGCGGGACGACATCGTCCTCTTTGCCGCCGGGGACCAGATCTGCGCCGACGCCGTGGTGGCGGAGGGCGGCTGCACCGTCAACGAGGCCCTGGTCACCGGCGAGGCCGACGAGATCCGCAAGGAGCCGGGAGACACGCTGCTCTCGGGCAGCTACGTGGTGAACGGCGAGTGCCGCGCCCGGCTGACGGCGGTTGGCGCCGATTCCTTCGTGGCGGGCCTGACCCAGGAGGCCAAGCGCTCCAAGGCCGTGGGCAAGACGGGCATCATGCGGGACCTCAGCCGCCTCGTCAAGTGGATCGGCTTTGCCATCCTGCCGTTGGGCGTGCTCATGTTCTGCAAGGAGCATCTCTGGCTGGACCGGGAGCTTGCCATCTCCGTTACGTCCACCGTCGGCTCCATCATCGGCATGATCCCCGAGGGCCTGTACCTGCTGACGAGCCTGGCGCTCATGACCGGCGTGGTGCGCCTGGCCAAGCGCAGGACCCTCGTCCACGACATGGGCTGCATTGAGACCCTGGCCCGGGTGGACACGCTCTGCGTGGACAAGACCGGTACCATCACCGAGAGCGGCATGACCGCCGAGGGGCTTGTGCCCCTCTGCCCGGAGCGGTATCCGGAGGAGAAAGCCGCGGCGCTGCTGGCGGACTATGCGGCGGCCATGCGGGCCGACAACGAGACCATGGCCGCGCTCCAGCGCGCCTATCCCGGCGGCCGGGAGCGGACGGCCTGTGCCGCGCTGCCCTTCTCCTCGGCGCGGAAGTACGGCGGCGTCAGCTTCGGCGGCGGGGAGACCTACCTGCTGGGCGCGCCGGAAATCCTGCTGGCCCAGGATGCTGAGGGCAACGCGGAAATTCTGGAGCGGGCCGGGAGCTATGCCGCCGCGGGGAACCGCGTGCTGCTCCTCGGCGTCTATGGCGGGTCTCTGGCGGACGGGCGGCTCTCCGCGCCGGTGGAGCCGGTGGCCCTGGTGCTGCTGGCGAACCGCATCCGGCCCGAGGCCCCGGCCACCTTCGCCTACTTCCGGGACCAGGGTGTCCGCGTCAAGGTCATCTCCGGCGACAACCCCCAGACGGCGGCCAGCGCCGCGACCCGTGCGGGCATCCCCAACGCCGACCAGTGGGTGGACGCCCGGACGCTGGACACCCCGGCGGCCCTGCGCGAGGCGGCGGAGTGCTGCACCGTTTTCGGCCGCGTCACGCCGGAGCGCAAGCGTGAGCTGGTGGAGGCCATGAAGCAGGCGGGCCACACCGTGGCCATGACCGGCGACGGCGTCAACGACGTGCTGGCCCTCAAGACGGCGGACTGCTCCATCGCCATGGCCTCGGGCAGCGACGTGGCCTGCCAGGTGTCCCAGGTCGTGCTGCTGGACTCGGATTTCTCGGCCATGCCCAGCGTCGTCCAAGAGGGGCGGCGGGTTATCAACAACATCGAGCGATCTGCGTCGCTCTACCTCGTCAAGAATATTTTCTCCTTCTGTCTGGCGCTCATCACGCTGTTTTTCGCGCTGCCCTATCCCTTCAGCCCAACCCAGCTCAGCCTGGTCAGCGCGCTGACCATCGGCATCCCGTCCTTCGTGCTGGCCATGGAGCCGAACCACCGGCGCATCGAGGGGAAATTCCTGCCCAACGTCATCTACCGCGCCGTTCCCGCCGCCTTTGCGGACGTGGTGATGGTGGTAACGGTCATTCTCTTCTACCTGTCCTTCGACCTCACCGAGGGAGCGCTCTCCACCATCTGCACCTGCATCATGGGCGTCGTGGGCCTGCTGATGGTCAATAAGACCTGTCAGCCCTATACGCCGGTGCGGCGGGCGCTGATCGTCCTGATGTGCGTGGGCTTCCTCGGCTCCGTGCTGTTCCTGGGCGACCTCTTCACGCTCTCGGACCTCTCGAAGCCGGACCTGCTGGTGCTTGTCGTCGTGGCCCTGCTGGGCAAGCCCGTCTTCGACGAGTTCTCGCTGCTGCTGGACATGGGCAAGCGGAGCTTCGCGCGGCTCAGGCTGCGCCTCCGCGCCAAGGGCCGCCTGCCCGCCGGCCCCGAACAGGCCCTCCCCGCCGGAGAGGAGCATCCGGAATAAGAGAAATCGCGGGAGCACCGCCCGGGCGCGGCGCTCCCGCAAAGAAATTTGTTTTTTTGCGAAAAATCTATTGACAAAATTTCACCCTCCGGCTATAATAAACAAGCTGTTTGAGACTTGCTGATATAGCTCAGTCGGTAGAGCGCATCCTTGGTAAGGATGAGGTCGCCAGTTCGAATCTGGCTATCAGC
>CALICR010000133.1 GCA_938049125.1 uncultured Clostridia bacterium | reverse complement strand
GCCGGATTATAATAAGGCGGCGATGGAGGGGCCGTCCCCAAAGAACCTGCGGTCCCCGCACGAGGTCATTATGATGAAAATTTCCCTTCGCAGTCCCGGCCCGCGCGCGGCCCTGCGCGCCGCCGCCCTGGCCCTGGGTCTGACGCTCTACATCGAGCTTTTGAACCACCGCGTCCTGGCCGAGGGCCTGACGCCCCTGCTCCGCTTCCTGCGGGCGCACCCCTGGGCCTTTGCGCTCAACTTCCTGCTGATCTTTGCGACGCTGGTGCCGCCGCTCTTTCTCCGGCGGCGGACCTTCGCCTGCACGCTGCTGGGCCTTGTCTGGTTTGCCGCGGGCAGCGTCAACGGCTTCATCCGCCTCAAGCGCGCCACCCCCTTCACGGCCCCGGACGTGCTCCAGCTCCGCGCGGGCCTTGAGACGCTGCCGAATTACCTGCCCATCTGGGCCATCATCCTGCTGGCGGCGGCGCTCCTGCTGCTGCTCGGGGCCCTGGTGCTCCTGTTTCTCAAGGGGCCGAAGGACCCGCGGCCGGGGAAGCTGCGGCTGCGGAGCGGCCTCCTCACCCTCGCCGCCGTCGGGGCGGCCCTGGGCCTCAGCTGGGGCGCGGCGGCGCGGACGAACCAGATCTCCGGCGTCTTCGCCAACCTCGCCTACGCCTACAGCGACTACGGCTTCGCCTACTGCTTCCTCGAGACCTGGCTGAACCGCGGCGTCCGCCGCCCGGTGAACTACAGCGCCCGGCTGATGAAAGGCGTCGCCTCCCGCATCCCGGAACAGCAGGCGAACCGGGACCCGGACGTCAACCTCATCTTCGTCCAGCTCGAATCGCTGCTGGACCCCACGGAGGTGGAGGGCCTGACCCTCTCCGGCGACGCCATGCCGAACCTCCGCCGCCTGGCGGAGCGCTGCAGCTCCGGCCACCTGACGGTGCCCGTGGTGGGCGCGTCCACGGCCAACACGGAGTTCGAGGTGCTGACGGGCATGAGCTGCCGCCTCTTCGGCCCCGGCGAGTACCCCTATAAGTCCCGGGGCAAGGATATGCCCATCGAGTCCGCCGCCTCGGACCTCGCGGCCCTGGGCTACACGTCCCACGCCATCCACAACAACCGCGCCACCTTCTACGACCGCGACACCGTCTACGCCAACCTCGGCTTCGACGACTACACGTCCCTCGAGTACATGACGGACACGGAGCAGACGCCCAACGGCTGGACGAAGGACGGCGTCCTGACCGCCCAGATCCTCCAGGCCCTGGATTCCACCGAGGACGCCTCCGACTTTGTCTTCACCGTCACGGTCCAGTGCCACGGCAGCTACCCCTCCGACACCGGCTCCGTCGGCTCCGCCGGTCTCCTGACCGACGCGCCGGAGGCGGCGGAGACCGAAGACGGCCTCCGGGTCCTCACGTGCCCGGACAACCTCAATGAAAATTCCTTAAATTATTATGTCAACGAGCTTTCCGAGACGGACGCCTTCGTCGGCGACCTCATCGACGCCCTGAACAAGCGGGGAGAACCCAGCATCGTCGTGTTCTACGGCGACCATCTGCCCGCCCTGAACCTCACGGCGGCCCAGATGGAGAGCGGCACCCTGTTCCAGACGGATTATGTCATCTGGGACAACCTGGGCCTCCCAAAGCTGGACGGGGACCTGACGGCCTACCAGCTCACGGCGGAGGTGCTGCGCCGGGCAAACATCTCGGCGGGTCCCCTCTTCCGCTTCCACCCGGCCAACAAGACGGCCTCGGGCTGCCAGCGCGACCTCCGCGCCCTCCAGTACGACCTGCTCTACGGCAGGCAGTACCTCTACGGCATCCTCGGCCAGGCCGCGCCTGAGCGCACGGAGCTTCAGCTCGGCATCTCCGACATCGAAATTTCGGAGGTCATCCCCGACGAGGAGGAGAAGTGCTTCTTCGTCCTCGGGCAGAACTTCACGCCCTACTGCCACGTCGCCTCCGGCGGCAAGGCCCTGGACACGGTCTACCTCACCGACGGCTCCCTCCGCGTGGACGCGGACCCGGCCAAGGTGGACCTTACGGACCTCAGCATCCAGGTCATCGGCAAATTCCACGAACTGCTCAGCGAGATCGACGGCTAAGGAGGGTTTTTATGACCCGGCGCACCGACAACTATACCGCCATGCGCGACCGCATGGCCGCCCGCTTTCTGGACTTCGACCAGGGCCGCATGGTCCGGCAGTTCGCCCTGGCGGCGGATGCGGACTTCCTCTATCTCTGCTTCGCGGCCCGGGACCACCGCATCGCCCGCCGCACCGGCGCCGTCACCTGGAGCGCCGACGGCTTCCGCACCGAGGCCCCGGCGGACTACAACGCCGCCATGACGATCTACGACGTGCTGAGCCGCGCCGGGACGGACTGCCGCCTCTCCGGCGAGACGGTGCCGCTCTCGCAGTTCGCGGCGGTGCAGGGCGGGTCTCTGTCCCCGGGGCGGGACCTCTTCCAGGCCGCCGCGGACCGCTTCGACCGGGGCCCCGCCGCCCTGGACCGGGCCTGCCGCCGGATGGACGGCGTCCCGGCGGACCGCGCCGACGTCGCCTATGCGCTGCCGCTCTTCCCCTTCCTCGCCTTCACCCTGCGCTTCTGGCGGTCCGACGAGGACTTCCCCGCCCGCCTCCAGTTTCTGGCGGACCGGAGCCTCCCCCGCTTCATGCACTATGAGACCGCCATGTTCGCCGCCTCCCACCTCACGGACCGGCTGACCGCCCTGATGCAGTAAAACAAGACCGGAGCACGGCTGATCCGTGCTCCGGTCCTGTTCGTTTTTCAGGAAGTCTTCGCCCGCGCCGGGAGGCTGAGGAGCGCCACGGCGGAGAGGACCAGGGCCGTCCCGGCCACGCCGCCCGCCGTCAGCGGCTCGTGGAACAAAAGCACGCTGACCAGCGTGCCCACCACCGGCTCCACCGAGGCGAGGATGGACGCCCGGCTCGACTCCATGTGCTCCAGCCCAACGGCGTAGAGCACATAGGGCAGCACCGCCGTCACCACGCCCATGGTCAGGATCCAGCCCGCGGTCCCGGGGCCGCTTGCCGAAAGGGCCGCGCCCACGGTGCCCCAGTCCGTCAGCGCCGCGCCGCCCAGGGCGCAGAACAGGAAGGTGTAGAACGTCAGCGTCCAGGCCTGGTAGCCCCGCCGGATGGCATAGTGGCCGAAGATGGAGTAGAGCGCGTAGAAGAATCCGGCCCCGAGGCCGAAGAGCAGCCCCGGCAGGGACAGCGCCGCGTCGGACCCGAGGCCCGACACCAGCACGCAGCCGAGAAAGGCCAGCCCCAGCGCCGCGCCCTTCCGCGCCGTCAGCCGCTCCCGGAAGAGCAGCAGGCTCAGCACCATGACGAAGGCCGGGGCCGTGTAGAGCAGCACCGCCGCCGCCGATAGGCTGGCATAGCGCATGGCCGTAAAGTAGCAGTTCGAGAACAGCAGCAGGCTGATGACGCCGGTGCCGAAAAAGCACCAGAGGTCCCGGAGCCGTACCCGCAGCAGGTCCCGCCGCGCGATCAGGAGGTACAGCCCCACCAGCGCCAGCCCCGTGAGGATGCGCAGCTCCGCCACCTCCATGGACCCGAGGCCCGCGGCGTTCAGCCGCCGCACAAAGAGGCCCATGAGGCCCCAGAGCGTCCCCGCCGCCAGCACCGGCAGCGCCGCCCACGTGTTCTTTTTCTTCATTGGTCAGTCTCTCTCTTTCTTCTCCGGGATCAGGGTGACGACGGGCAGCTCCGCCGGGTTGAAGAGCCGCGGGATGGGGGCCGAGTTTCCGAGGCCGCGGCTCACGACCATGGCCGTCCTCCCCTCGCGGAACACGCCCGCGTCGAAGCGCGGCAGCAGCGACCGGTCCGGCCCGAACAGCCCGCCGAGGAACGGCAGCCGCCAGAGCCCGCCGTGGCCGTGGCCGCAGAGCACCGCCTGGACGCCGAGGTCCGCCCACTTCGTAAGGTCGCCGTTCCGGTGGGCCAGCATCAGGATGCAGACCTCCGGCCCCAGGGCCGCCCGCAGCTCCGCCGTCAGTGCCTCGGGCGTTTTCTTGTCGTAGGGTCCGTTGGGGTCGTGGACCCCGGCGACGGCGAGGACCGCATCCCCGCGCCGCAGCACCGCGTAGTCGTCCGCCAGCACGTGCACGCCCCAGCTGCGCAGCAGCCGGAGGCCCGCCCGGGTCCGCCCGGCGTACCACTCGTGGTTCCCCGTGACGTAGAAGACCGGGGCCTCGGCGCAGAGGGCGCGGACCAGCCCCTCCAGCGTCTCCGGCGCGTGGTTTTCGTCCCAGAGGTCACCGGTGACGGCGATGAGGTCCGGCTTCGCCGCCCGCAGGGCGCGGAGCAGCCGCTCGTGATCTCTGCCCAGCCGCCGCCCGTGGAGGTCCGACACCACGGCGACGCGCAGGCCGGAGAAGGCCTCCGGCAGGTCCGCCGTCTCCAGGCGGTATTCCGTCCGGACCACATAGCCCCAGTCCGGCCCGAGGAGCAGCAGCGCCAGCAGCGGCAGCAGCCAGACCCGTTTTCTCATGGTATGCCTCCCAGCGGTCGATGTCAAGCGGACAGCGGACGCTTTTTTTGCCCGCCGGTCCGGAAGCCGAAAGAAATGATTGAGATATGCCGCAGAAAATGATATAATAGTGGAAAAATGTTTTTTGGATGTGTTTTTTTGTGAAATACGGAACCTGGCAGGTGGCCGCCTATGACGAAGGGGCTGCCGCCCGGCTGGAGGCGGGAGGTTTTTCCCCGCTGACGGCCGCTGTACTGTGCAGCCGCGGCTACGACACGCCGGAGGCTGCGCGGGCATTTCTTCGTGCCGATCTTCCCCTTCCGGACCCCTTCCTCCTGCGCGATATGGATAAGGTCGTCGAGCGGGTCCGCCGGGCGCTCGAGCGCCGCGAGCGGATCGTCGTCTTCGGCGACTACGACGTGGACGGCATCACCGCCACCACGCTCCTGACGGACTACCTCCGCAGCCGGGGCGGCGACTGCATCCCCTACATCCCCAGCCGCCTTGAGGAGGGCTACGGCCTCAACGAGCCCGCCATCCGCGCCCTGCGCGAAAAGGGCGCGGCGCTCATCCTCACCGTGGACTGCGGCATCACGGCGCTGGAGGAGGCCCGGCTCTGCCGCAGCCTCGGCATCGACCTCTGCATCACGGACCACCATGAGTGCAAGGAGTCCCTGCCCGACTGCATCGCCGTGGTGGACGCCCACCGCCGGGACCACACCTATCCCCACCAGGACCTCTCCGGCGTCGGCGTGGCCTTCAAGCTGGCCGCCGCCCTGGAGGGCGACCAGGCGGCCATGCTCCGCCGCTACTGCGACCTTCTCTGCCTCGGCACCGTGGCCGACGTCATGCCTCTCCTCGGCGAGAACCGCGTCTTCGTGACGAGGGGCCTCGCAGCCCTCCAGGCCCCGGTCCGGCCCGGCCTCCGGGCGCTCATGGAGGAGTGCGGCTGCCTCGGGCAGGCCGTCACCGCCGGCACCGTGGGCTATACGCTGGCCCCGCGCATCAACGCCGCGGGCCGCATGGGCCAGGTGGGCCTCGCCCTCGACCTGTTCCTCACCGAGGACCCGGCCCGGGCCGCGTCCCTGGCCCAGCAGCTCTGCCAGCTCAACCGCCGCCGCCAGGCCGTGGAGACGGCCATCTACCAGAGCGCCGTGGCCAAGCTCCCACCCCGGGAGAAGCCCGCGGCCATCGTCCTCTCGGACCCCGCGTGGCACCAGGGCGTCGTGGGCATCGTGGCCTCCCGGCTGGCCGAGGAGTACCGCTGCCCCACGTTTCTCATCTGCCCCGACGGCAGCCTCGGCAAGGCCTCCAGCCGCTCCTACGGCGGCTTCAACCTCTTCTCCGCCCTCGAGGCCCTCTCTCCGCTGCTGGAGAACTACGGCGGCCACGAGCTGGCGGCGGGCTTCACCATCCGCTGCGGCTGCATCGACCGCTTCCGCGAGGAGATCACCCGGCTGAGCCGGGACTTCCAGGCCTCCGGCGCCTACCGCAGCGCCCTGGAGATCGACTGCGCCGTGACCCCGGAGCTTCTGACGCTCCAGAACGTCGCGGCCCTGGACGAGCTGGAGCCCTGCGGCGCCGGGTGTCCCCGGCCCGTGTTCTTCCTCGACGGCCTCACGGTGGACCAGCTCTCGGAGGTAGGCGGCGGCAAGCACCTGCGGCTCCGCCTCAGCCGGGACGGCGTCTCCCTCAGCGCCATCTTCTTCTCCACCACGGCCCTGCGGGCCTCCGTGGCCCTGGGCGACACCGTGGAAATCGCCTTCACGCCCCAGATCAACGAGTTCCGCGGCGTCCGGAGCGTCCAGCTCAGCCTCGTGGACATCCGGCCCGGCTGCGTCCACCGCACGCTGTGCCGGGACGATGAAACGCTCTACCTCCGCCACCTCGGCGGCGCGCTGCGCCCCGGCGAGGCCGCGGACCTGCTCCCGGCCCGGAAGGAATTCGTGGCCCTCTGGCGCTACCTCGTGGCCCACAGCCGCGGCGGCGTGGTGGACGACACCTGCACCTGTCTCTCCCGCAAGGTCTCCCGCTACGCCGGGACGCCCTGCCGCCCGGGGCGGACCCGCATCTGCCTCGACGTCTTTCACGAACTGGGCCTGCTCTCGCTCAGCGAGCACCAGCGCCTGCTCCATATCACCCTGACCTCCGACGGCCGCAAGGTCGATCTCGACCAGAGCGCCATCATCCGGAGGCTCAAAGAACAGAAAGCCGGTGACTGACATTGGAATCCGTACAGGAACATTATGACTCCATGGTCCAGGCCATCCGCCGCTACGCGCCCTACGCGGACATGAAGCGCATCGACGAGGCCTTCCACTATGCCGAGGAAAAGCATAAAAATCAGAAGCGCAAGGACGGCTCGCCCTACATCATCCACCCCCTGGCCGTGGCGGAGATCATCGCCGAGGTCGGCCTCGACACCGACGCCATCCTCGCCGCCCTGCTTCACGACTGCCTGGAGGACACCTCCACCACCTACGAGGAGATCTGCACCCTCTTCAGCCCCACCGTGGCCGCCCTGGTGGAAGGCGTCACAAAGCTGACCCGCGCGCCCTACTCCACCGCCGAGGAGCAGCAGATGGAGAACCTGCGCAAGATGTTCCTCGCCATGAGCAAGGACATCCGGGTCGTCCTCATTAAGATATGCGACCGGCTGCACAATATGCGCACCATGCAGTACCAGACCCCGGCGAAGCAGCTCTCCAAGTCCCGGGAGACCATGGACATCTACGCGCCCCTGGCCCACCGCCTCGGTATGCAGAAGCTCAAATGGGAGCTGGAGGACCTGAGCCTCCGCTACCTGGAGCCCGAGGCCTACAAGACCATCATGGACTACCTGGACGCCCACGAGGCCGAGTCCCTCCACTTCATGAACCGCATCCAGGACACCCTGACCCGCCGCTTTCAGGACGTGGGGATCCACTGCACCATCTCGGGCCGCATCAAGCACGTCTACTCCATCTTCCGCAAGATGAAGTCCCAGGGCAAGTCCATCGACGAGCTCTACGATCTCTATGCCTTCCGCGTCATCGTGGACACGATCCCGGACTGCTACAACATCCTCGGCCACGTCCACGACCTCTATACCCCGGTGCCGGGCCGCTTCAAGGACTATATCTCCACGCCGAAGCCCAATATGTACCAGAGCCTCCACACCACGGTCATCGGCAAGGAGGGCATCCCCTTCGAGGTGCAGATCCGCACCTGGGAGATGCACCAGACCGCCGAATACGGCATCGCCGCCCACTGGCGCTACAAGCAGGGCATCCAGAAGGGCTCCGAGGAGTTCGACTGGGTCCGCCGCCTGCTGGAGAACCAGCAGGACGTGGAGGCCGAGGACTATATCCGCTCCCTCAAGATCGACATGTTCGACGACGAGGTCTTCGTCTTCACGCCCAAGGGCCGGGTCATCTCCCTGCCCTCCGGGTCCACGCCCATCGACTTCGCCTACGCCATCCACTCCGGCGTCGGCAACGCCATGGTCTCCGCCAAGGTCAACAACCGCATCGCCCCCTTCGACGCCCAGCTCCAGAACGGCGACATCGTCGAGATCCTGACCTCCAAGACGCCCAAGGGCCCCAGCCGCGACTGGCTGAACATCTGCAAGTCCAACCAGGCCCGCATCAAGATCAAGCAGTGGTTCAAGAAGGAGCGCCGGGACGAGAACATCGTGGCCGGCCGCGCCAGCTTCGAGGGCGAGCTGCGCCGCCAGGGCGTCAGCCCCAGCGTCCTCCAGGGCGCCGAGGAGCCCCTGGCCACCCTGCTGCGCAAGAACGGCTTCGACTCGCTGGAGGACCTCTACGCCGCCATCGGCTACGGCGGCATCACGGCCCTCAAGGCCTTCAACCGCGCCCGGGAGGAGCTGGTCCGGGCGGGCCGCCCCCCGAAGGAGGAGGGCAGGGACGCCGCGGCCCCCGGCGCGCCCGTCTCCCGGGTCCCGCGCCGCACCGCGTCCGGCATCATCGTCGAGGACATCGATTCCTGCATGGTCAAGTTCTCCAAGTGCTGCACCCCGGTGCCCGGCGATGACATCATCGGCTTCATCACCAAGGGCTTCGGCGTCTCCGTCCACCGGCGGGACTGCCCGAACGTCCGCCTGGACGCCCCGGACCAGCGGGGCCGCTGGGTCAACGTCTGCTGGGCCGACGATCTCACGGACAGCTACCCCACGTCCCTGGAGATCGAGTCCTCGGACCGCAGCGGCACCTGGGCCGACATTGCGAACGTCCTCACCGCCGCCAAGCTCAAGACGACCCAGATCAGCGGCCGCGACGTCGGCGACGGCCGCACCATCACCCATGTCACCTTCGAGGTCAAGGACCTGAACCAGCTCAATCAGGTCCGCCAGAAGCTCCGCAACATCTCCGGCGTCACCGCCGTCCGGAGAGGCGCCAACTGAGAAAGGAGCAGCCCATGAAAGCTGTCGTCACCCGGGTCGATTCCGCCTCCGTCACCATCGACGGTAACATAAACGGAGCCATCGGCCGCGGCTTCCTCATCCTGCTGGGCGTTGCGCCCGGCGACACCCCCGCCCACTGCCATAAGCTGGCCGATAAAATTCTCGGCCTCCGCATCTTCGAGGACGAGGAGGCCCGCATGAACAAGTCCCTCGCGGACGTCGGCGGCGAGGTGCTGGTGGTGAGCCAGTTCACGCTCTACGGCGACTGCCACAAGGGCCGCCGCCCCAACTTTCTGAAGGCCGCCCCGCCGGACATCGCCATCCCGCTCTACGAGCAGTTCCTGCGGGAGTGCGAGGCCCTGGGCTTTCCGCCGCAGCACGGCGAGTTCGGCGCGAAGATGGAGGTCGCCTCCGTCAACCACGGCCCCGTCACCCTCATCGTCGATACCGACGAGATCATGTAAGCGGAGAAAGGAGCATATATGCCCTACGATGTGCTGCCCCTGGGGCCGCTCGAAACGAACTGCTGGCTCTGCTGGGACGAAAATACCCGCGGCTGCGCCGTCATCGACCCCGGCGCCGAGCCGGAGAAGCTCGTCCGCACCCTGCAGGAGAAGGACCTGCACCCCAAGGCCATCCTCCTCACCCACGCCCACTTTGACCATGTGGGCGCGGCCGCGCCCCTCGCCCGGGCGCTGAATCTGCCGGTCTACGTCCACGAGGCGGACACGGCTCTGCCCGAGCGCCTCACCGGCGGCCCGCTCTATTTTACGGCGGAGTACGCCGAGGGCGACACCGTCACCGTGGACGGCCTGCGCTTCGAGGTGCTGGAGACGCCGGGCCACACCATGGGCTCCGTCTGCCTCCGCTGCGGCGCGCTGCTCTTCACCGGAGACACGCTCTTCGCCGGGGCCTGCGGCCGCACGGACCTCGGCGGCAGCGCCGCGGCCATGCGCGCCTCGCTCTGCCGCCTCGCCCTCCTGCCCGGGGACTGCGCCGTCCTGCCGGGCCACGGCCCCGCCTCCACCCTGGACCTCGAGCGGCGCACGAATCCCTATCTCCGGGAGGCGCTGCGATGAAGCTGCTGCTGCGCGGCCACGGGGAGCGCTACGCGCTGGAGCAGCTCCAGCTCTGCCTCTTCCCGGCCCTGCCGCTCGATTATACCGAAGCGCCCTTTGTCGGCGACGGCGCGATTTCCACCCTCTCCCGGGGCAGGACCTGGCTGACGGCCACAGCAAAGCTCACCCTCGGCGGCAGGACGGCCCGGGCCGCCCGCCGCATCCCCGTCTCCGGGGAGACCGTGCGGCTCCGCCGCCGCATCCTCCAGCAGAGCTATTACCTCGCGGCGCTGCAGCTTCTGCCCGAGGCCCCGCCCTGGGGCGCGCTGGCGGGCGTCCGGCCCACGAAAATTCCGACCAAGGTCCTCCTCTCCGGCGGCACCCGCCGGGAGGCGGACCGGCTGCTCCGGGACGTCTACTTCATCTCGCCGGAGCGGCGGCGGCTCTGCCTCGACGCCTCCGAGGCCACGGTCCGGGCCGCGGAGCGCCTCGCGCCCACGGACCTCTCGCTCTACGTCGGCGTCCCCTTCTGCCCCACCCGCTGCGCCTATTGCTCCTTCGTGAGCCAGTCCATTGAGCGGGAGGGCGCGCTGGTGGAGCCGTTCCTCCAGGCCCTCCTCCGGGAGCTTGCCCATACGGCGGAGCTGCTGGCGCGTTCGCCCTGCCGCATCCGCACGCTCTACTTCGGCGGCGGCACGCCCACCATCCTGACGGCGGACCAGCTCCGGCGGCTCATGGCCGCCATCGCGTCGCATTTCGACCTCAGCCGTCTCATAGAATACACCGTGGAGGGCGGACGGCCCGACACGCTGGACGCGGAAAAGCTCGCGGTGCTCCGGGCGTACGGCTGCGGCCGCGTGAGCATCAATCCCCAGACCATGTCCGACGCGGTCCTCCGCGCCGTGGGCCGCAGGCATACGACGGAGGATACCGTCCGCGCCTACGAGCAGGCCCGGGCCGCGGGCTTCGACGCCGTCAACATGGACCTCATCGCCGGGCTGCCCGGCGACAGCGCCCCGTCCTTCGCGGACTCGCTGGGCCGGGTCCTCAGGCTGGAGCCGGAGAACATCACCGTCCACACCCTGGCCCTCAAGAAGGGCGCGGACCTCTACCAGGACCGCCGGGGCCTGCCGCCCCAGGCCGCCGTGGCCGAAATGCTGGCCGAGGCGGAGCCGCGCCTCCGCGCCGCAGGCTACGCGCCCTACTACCTCTACCGCCAGAAGTATATGTCCGGCAGCTTCGAGAACGTGGGCTGGACCCGCCCGGGCTTCGACGGACTCTA
>CALICR010000132.1 GCA_938049125.1 uncultured Clostridia bacterium | reverse complement strand
CGCTACGGGCTGGGGGCGCAGGAGCAGAAGGAGGCGGACGTGGACGCGCCGGTCTTCGGTACCTTCGTCCACGCGGTGCTGGAGCACACGGCCCGGGAGGTCCAGGCCGAGGGCGGCTTTGCCGCCGTGACCCCGGCGCGGCTGCGTGAGATCGCCGAGGAGGGCATCCGCCGCTTCACCGCCGAGGAGCTGCGCGACCTTGACGCCCAGGGCCCCCGGGCGCGCTACCTCTACGAGCGGAATCTGCGGGAAATTCGGGACGTGGCGGACAATCTGGGCAAGGAGCTGCGGCGCTCCCGGTTTGTGCCCGTGGCCTATGAGCTGGACTTTGTGCCCGGCGGGACGCTGCCGCCGGTGGAGATCGAGACGGCCCGGGGCCGCGCCAGCGTGGTGGGCTTTGTGGACCGGGTGGACTGCTACCATGCGCCGGAGGCGGACTACTACCGCGTCGTGGACTACAAGACGGGCAAAAAGAGCTTCTCCTATGCGGACGTGCAGAACGGCATGGGGATGCAGCTGCTCATTTATCTCTTTGCCCTGGAGGGGGCGGGGCAGGGGGACCGGCCCTTGCGCCCGGCGGGCGTGCTCTACTTCCCGGCCCGGGTGCCCTTCCTGACGGCGGCGGAGCGGCCCGATGCCGAGGAGGCCGCGGCCCTGCGGCGGAAGGAGGGGCGGCGCTCCGGCCTGCTGCTGCGGGACGAGCGGATGCTGCGGGCCATGGAGGACTTTGAGGACCAGCCCGAATTCCTGCCCTGCGCCCTCGGTAAGGACGGGCAGCTCACCGGCGACCTCGCCGCGCCGGAGCAGCTCCGGCTGCTGCGGCGGCACGTCCGCCGGACGCTGGAGGCAATCACCGACGCGATCCTGGCGGGCGACGTCCACCCGAATCCCTATTTCCGGGGCAAGGATCGGTCTGCCTGCCGGTTCTGCGGCTTTGCCGCCATCTGTCACCGGGACACCTGCGGCCCGGAGCTCCGCTATTTCGCGGAGCAGAAGCCGGAGGAATTCTGGAAGCGACTGGAGGAAGAGGACCATGGCTGAAATTCGTCTGACCGCGGCCCAGCAGGCCGTGGTGGAGAACCGGGGCGGGACGCTGCTCGTGTCCGCCGCCGCCGGGTCCGGCAAGACCAAGGTGCTGGTGGACCGTCTGCTCTCCCGCATTTTGGATGAGCAGGACCCGAAGAACATCGACGATTTTCTGATGATCACCTATACAAAGGCCGCCGCGGCGGAGCTGCGGGGTAAGATCCTCGCGGCCATGCAGGAGCGCCTTTCGGAGCAGCCGGAAAACCGGCGGCTCCAGCGCCAGCTTACGCGGGTCTACCTCGCGGACATCTCCACGGTCCATGCCTTCTGCGCGAACATCCTGCGGGAGAATGCCTACCGCCTGGACATCCCGGCGGATTTTCGGGTGGGCGAGGAGCTGGAGTGCCGTACCCTGCGGCAGCGGGCCATGGAGCAGGCCGCGGCGACGGCCTATGAGGCCATGGAGCCGGACTTCCAGGCCTTTGCGGATACCCTGGGCGGCGGCCGGGACGACCGGGCCGTCGGCGAGATCGCGGAGCAGCTCTACGACAAGGCCCGGAGCCACCGGGACCCGGAGGCCTGGCTGCGCGAGAGCGCGGCACGGCTGGACGTCCCCCGGGAGGGCGACTTCTCGGGGACGGTCTGGGGCGAAATTCTGCTTGCGGACCTCCGGGACTTTCTGGACGGGGCCGTGGACACCCTGGACCGGGTCCTCGGTCGGATCGCGGCGGACGCGGCCCTCGAAAAGGGCTACGGCCCCTCGCTCCGCGCGACGCGGGAGCAGCTGCTGGCGCTCCGCGCCTGCGGCACCTGGGAGGAGGTCCATGCCTTCGGAATGCCGGAATTCGCCCGGCTGAAGCCCGTGCGCAAGTGCGAGGCCACGGAGGAGAAGGAGACGGCCCAGTTCTTCAACAAGCAGCTCCGGGACGACCTCAAAAAGAGGCTTCGCTGCTTCCGCATCTCCTCCCGGGAGGCGCTGGAGGAGGCCGCCGCCATGGCTCCGGCCATCCGCGGGGCCATCGCCCTCTGCCGCGCCTTTGGCGAGCAGTACCGGCTGGAGAAGCGCCGCCGCCGTATCCTCGACTTCGGCGACCTGGAGCACGAGGCCCTGCGCCTGCTCTACGGGCGGCAGGGCGACCGGCCCACGGCAATGGCCCGGGAGCTGAGTCGGCGCTACGAGGAGATCTTAGTGGACGAGTACCAGGACAGCAACGCCGTTCAGGACGCCATCTTCCGGGCCGTGTCCCGGGAGGAGCGGAACCTCTTCTTCGTGGGCGATGTCAAGCAGTCCATCTACCGCTTCCGCCTGGCGGACCCGGGCATTTTCCTCCGGAAGTACCGGGACTTTGCGCCCTACGAGACGGCGGAGCCGGGGCAGCCCCGGAAAATTCTCCTCTCGGAGAACTTCCGCTCCCGGGCCGAGGTCCTCGCGGCGGTCAACGACGTCTTTGCCCGGTCTATGTCCGAGCGGACCGGCGAGCTGCGCTACGGCGAGGCCGAGGCACTGCGTCCCGGGCTCCCGTACCCCCCGGCGAACGACCCCATGGTGGAGCTGCACTGCATCCGCCAGGACGCCTCCGGCGGCGAGGCGGAGCGGGACCCGGACAAGGCGGCGGTGGAGGCGGTGTTCCTGGCGGACCGCATCGCGGAGCTGCTGCGGCGCGGGGAGACGGTCCAGGACCACGGCGTGGGGCGGCCCCTCCAGCCCGGCGACATTGCCATCCTGCTGCGCTCGCCCCGGACGGCGGCCCCCTTCTACCTCGCGGCGCTCCAGCGCGCGGGTATCCCCTGCCACAGCGACACCGGCGATAATATCCTGGAGACCACGGAGCTTCAGGTGCTCACGAGCCTGCTGGAGGCCGTGGAGAATCCGCGGCAGGACGTGCCGCTGCTGGCGGTGCTGGCCAGCCCGCTCTTCGGCTTCACGGCCAGCGAGCTGGCGGAGGTCCGCGGTACGGCGAAGAAAACGGATTTCTATGAGGCTTTGGCGGCGTCGGAGCTGCCGAAGGCCCGGGTATTCTGCGCCCTGCTCCGGCGGCTCCGGGCCGTGGGGGAGACGGACGGGCTCATCGCCCTCTTTGACGCGGCCTTAGAGGAGACGGACGCGCCGGAGGTCTTCGGGGCCATGCCCGGCGGCGCGGCCCGGCGCACGAACGTCGAGACGCTGTGCGCCCTCGTGACGGACCACGCCCGGAACGGCGGCGACCTCGTCTCCTTTACCCGCGCCCTGCGCAGCCTTCGGGAGACGGGGCTGGTGCTCCCGGACAGCGCGGGCCGCGGCGTGCTGCTCACGTCCATCCACAAATCCAAGGGCCTCGAATATCCCGTGGTCTGTCTCGCGGGCCTCTCCAAGGCCTTCAACCTCGACGACCTGCGCCGCCCGGTCCTCATCCATCCGGACCTCGGCGTGGCCTCCAACGTCGTGGACCTCGGCCGGCGCGTCCGCTATCCCTCCGTGGCAAAGCAGGCCCTGGCCCGGAAAATGCGGCAGGAGGCCGTGTCCGAGGAGCTGCGGGTCCTCTACGTGGCCATGACCCGGGCGCGGGAGCGGCTCATCATGACTTACTGCGCCGACTACCTCGACACGCGGCTGAAAAAGCTCTGCTGCCTCCGCACGGCGGCGTCGCCGGAGCAGGCGGCGGCCCAGGCGGGCTGCGCCGGGGACTGGGTCCTGCTGGAGGCCCTGGGCCGCACCGAGGCGGGGGCGCTCCACGCCCTCGCGGGCTGCCCGCCGGACACGGCGGTCTCCGCCACGCCCTGGGACATCCGGCTCTGGAGCGGCGCGGAAATTCTCAGCCGCGATACGGTCCCGCTGGCCCCGGAGGAGGCGGCAGAGGCAGGTCCTCTGCCGGAGCCGGAGGAGCTGGCCCGGCTCCTCGACTACCGCTACCCCTACGAGGCCGCAGGCCGGACACCCAGCAAGCTGACGGCGACCCAGCTCAAGGGGCGGCGTCTGGACGACGAAGTCTCCGCGGACACGGAGCAGCCCCCTGCCCGGCCTGTCACGATCCGGACGCCCGCCTTCCTCCGGAAGGAGATGACGGCGGCGGAGGCGGGCACGGCCACCCACCTCGCCATGCAGTTCCTGCGCTACGAGGCCTGCACGGACCCCGAGGCCGTCCGGGAAGAGCTTGCACGCCTCGTCCGGGAGGAATTCCTGACCGAGGCCCAGGCCGCAGCGGTGAACCCCGGGAGTCTCTGGCAGTTCTTCGACTCCGACCTGGGCCGCCGGGTGCTGGCCGCGCCGGAGGTGCGGCGGGAGTTCAAATTCTCTGTGCTCGTGGACGCCGGGAATTATTTCCCCGAGGCGGCGGGGGAGCAGGTGCTGCTCCAGGGCGTCACGGACTGCTGCCTCATCGACCCGGACGGCGTCACGGTCCTGGATTTCAAGACAGACCGCGTCCGCCCCGGCGGCGAGGCGGCCCGGGCTGAGCACTACCGCGGTCAGCTTGCAGGCTACGCTGCCGCCCTCTCGCGCATCTTCGGCCGCCCGGTCCGGGAGCAAATTCTCTATTTCTTTGCGACCGGGACCGCGATCACCCTGAATACATAAAAAAGAGGCCCTGCCGGATACCCGGCAGGGCCTTTTCCTGTGCGGTTCAGCCTCCGGCCCGGGCGGGTCCAGCGGCGGCGCGGGGGCGGAAGAGGACCTTCTCCACCCGCTTGTAGAGCAGGAACGTAAGCGAGGAGACGAGGACGCCCTTGAGAATGTTGAAGGGGACCACGGCGAAGAGCACCAGCGTGGAGACATTGTGGATGGCCGGGTTGATGGCCGTGCCCATGGCGAGGATGGCCTCCATGGGCAGCCCGAAGAGGACAGCGAACTTCGGCAGCAGGTACACGGCGTTGAAGAGGCTGCCGAAGACGGTCATGCAGAGCGTGCCCGCGCCCATGCCCAGCAGGGCGGAGCGCTTCGTCTTGCGGATGTGGTAGACCACCGTGGCGGGCAGAATCATGGAGCAGCCGACGCAGAAGTTGGCGAAGTCGCCGACGAAGGCCGTGGTTGTGCCCTTGAGCAGCAGCTTGAGGACGACCTTCAGCAGCTCGCAGACCACCCCGGCCACCGGGCCGAGGAAGAAGCCGCAGAAGAGCACCGGCAGCTCGCTGAGGTCCAGCTTGTAGAAGGACGGGGCGAAGAACAGCGGCAGCTCGAAGAGCATGAGCACGCCGCCGAGGGCGGCGCAGAGGGCCGTGACGGTCAGATAGCGGGCCGGGGAGACGCTGCGCCGGGTGTGCAGCAGCCGCTCCGCCGCTGCGGCCAGCAGGCACAGCCCAGCAAAGACCAGCAGGCAGACGAGGAGGAAGGAGAGATTCTCCTTCGCGGTGGAGAGCAGTTCGGACATTTGGGATCACCTCATACAAAAAATCACCTGAGGAGATTCCCCAGGTGATGACAAGACAAAGTGACCGCCAAGGCGGCTGCATCTTCTCCCATCCAGACTGTACTGTCGGTACCGGAGTTCCACCGGTTCAGCGCCTTCGCGCTCGCGGACTATACCGCCGGTCGGGAATTGCACCCTGCCCTGAAGAATTATTCCTTTGTGCGTCCCCATTATAGCACCGCCGCGCCGGAATGCAACCCCTCTCCAAAAAAAATTTTGCGCCGCCGGGACTGAATTTTGCTCGATCCCGGCAGCGCAGCTTGAAATATTCACATTTGGATGCTACACTGAACCTGTTATGCGGCGGGCTGGAGCGGGATGTCCCCGGCGGTCTCGCTGGCCTCCGGCTCCGCAGCAGCGGCGTCCGCAATGGGCGCTTCGGCGGCGTTGGCGGCGTCCGTATTCGCTTCGTCCGCGGCCTGCTCCGGCTGGGCGGGAGTCTGCCTGGTGAGGCCCTGCATTTTGCCGTTCCCGGCGGTGGACGTGACGTCGCCGCCGATGACGGAGCCTTTATGGATGAGCAGCGTCACATAGACCGGCTCCGACGTGCCGTCGAAGTTCGTCACCTCGTAGACGTAGCGCTTGACCTGCTTCCCGGCGAAGCGGGTGAGGTCGAAGCCCTGGCTGCGCTGGAGGTCGTTGTAGGCCTCGAAGACCTCGCTCATCTCCTCGGGGATCAGCACCTCCTGGGTCTCCACCGGGTCCGCCGCCACCTCCCAGCCGCAGGCGGCGAGGTAGGCGATGCGCTTCTCGTTGGTGGTGACACCGGTGGTGGGGACGGCGTTCTCCGCCGTGTCCGCACGTTCCCCGCCGCCCCCGCGGAGCAGCAGCACGGCGGCGATGATGATGACGGCCAGGAGCACCAACAGGGCGAGCAGCTTCGTTTTCGAGACCTTTGCGGTCATAACTACCATGGACTCATTCCTCCGATCCTTTTTCTTGGGTGGTACAACCTATGAGAAGGACGCGAAGAATATGCGGGAGGGCAGAATGCAGAGACTGGACAAATTCCTCTCCGAGGCCGGGGCGGCCTCCCGGAAGGAGATCCGCCAGCTGGTCCGCCAGGGGCGGATCACCGTGAACGGCGCGGCGGCGACGGCGCCGGACATGAAGGTGGACGAGACGGCGGCGGAGGTGCGCCTGGACGGCGAACCTGTCGCGGGCCGCCGGGACGTGACGCTGCTGCTCTACAAGCCCGCGGGCTATGTGACCTCCACCGAGGATCCGCGGGACAAAACCGTCATGGAGCTGATCCCGGAGGCGTACCGTCGTCAGGGCGTCGTCCCGGCGGGGCGGCTCGACAAAGAGACCGAGGGCCTCCTGATCCTCACGAACGACGGCACGCGGAACCACCGCATCACGGCCCCGCGCCATGAGCTGCCCAAGCGCTACTACGCCGAGCACGAGGGCGAGGCGGGGGAGGCGGACATCGCCGCCTTCGCCGCGGGCCTCACGCTGCGGGACGGCACGGTTTGTAAACCGGCAGAGCTGCGCCCCCTCGGCCCGGGGCGGAGCGAGATCACCGTGCGGGAGGGCAAGTACCACCAGGTGCGAAGGATGATGGCGGCCCGGGGCATGACGGTACGCTACCTCCGGCGGGAGACCGAGGGCGGCCTGGGCCTCGGCGGTATGCAGCCCGGGGAGGTCCGGGAGCTGACGGCGGCGGAGCTTGCGCTGCTGGAGCCCTGAATCCGGCAATTTTTCACCCGGATTTTTGGCGGATACGGCTGGTTTTCTGTGGGCTTTTCCGCCGTTGTGCTGATTTTTTTAGGTAAAAGAAACAAAAATGAACAGAGAAATTAAAATAAAATGCCAAATCGCTCTTGAAACTTGTACAAAAGTGTAGTATAATTCCCACATCGGATTGTAGAAATGCACATTCATGTGAAAATGGGGGATGTCAAATATGTCCAATCGGATTTTCCAGAGCGTGATCGCGCAGCTCAAAGAGGCTACGGACCGGACCATTGGCGTGATGGATGGCGAGGGCTTCGTCGTCTCCAGCAGCGACCCGACGCTGGTGGGCGAAAAGTGGCCGGACGCCGTGCTGAAGCTCGGCGCGGTGCAGGACGGACTGACCGTCTCCGGCAAGCGTACCTTCCGCACCCTGAACGGGTCGGGCAGCTTCTTTGATTACGCCGCCTTTACGGACGGCGAGGACGAGAGCGCCCGCTCCACCTGCATCATGGCCGCCGTGGCCCTGAGCGGTGCGAAGATGTACTATGAGGAAAAGCACGACAAGGGCACCTTCGTCAAGAATATCATCACCGACAACATCATGCCCGGCGACATTTACATCCGCGCCAAGGAGCTTCATTTCACCACGGACGTCCCGCGGGCGGTGTTCCTGGTGCGCCAGATCGGCCGCGCCGACGTGGCCGCCGTGGACATCCTCCAGAGCATGTTTGCGGACAAGCAGCAGAACTTCGTCCTGAGCATCAACGAGACGGACATCGCCATCATCAAGCAGATCCAGCCCGGCACCGAGACCGAGGAGCTGATCCATCTGGCGGAGACCATCGAGGAGACGCTGAAGAACGAGCTGTTCACCAAGACCGTCATCGGCATCGGCACCGTGTCCGGCCATCTGCGTGAGCTGGCGGACTCCTACAAGGAGGCCCAGGTCGCCATCGAGGTCGGCAAGGTCTTCGATACGGAGAAGAGCATCATCACCTATGAAAACCTCGGCATCGGCCGCCTGATCTACCAGCTGCCGACGACGCTCTGCGAGATCTTCCTCTCCGAGGTCTTCAAGAAGAACTCCATCGACTCCCTCGACCAGGAGACGCTCTTCACCATCAACAAGTTCTTTGAAAACAATCTGAATGTCTCCGAGACCTCCCGGAAGCTCTTCGTCCACCGCAACACCCTGGTGTACCGGCTGGAGAAGATCAAGAAGCTCACAGGCCTCGACCTGCGGGAGTTCGACCACGCCATTGTGTTCAAGGTTGCCCTGATGGTCAAGAAATACCTGGCCTCCCGGGAGAACCGGATGATCTGAGGAAGCGATTTTTAAACTGCTATGATTGAATTAACAGACGTCACAAAAGTATATCCAAACGGGACCCGGGCGCTGAACGGCGTCTCACTGCACATCGACGACGGCGAGTTCGTGTTCCTGGTCGGGCCCTCCGGCAGCGGCAAGTCCACCATCATCAAGCTGCTGACGGCGGAGCTGCGGCCCACCTCCGGCAGCGTCCTCGTCAATAACTATGAGCTGGGGACCATCAAGAAGTCCGCGGTGCCCTATATGCGGCGCACCATCGGCGTGGTCTTCCAGGACTTCCGCCTGATCCAGAACAAGTCAATCTACGACAACGTGGCCTTCGCCATGCGCGTCATCGGCGCTTCCGAGGCGGACATCCGCAAGCGCGTGCCCTACGTGCTGGACCTGGTGGGCCTTGGTCTCAAGGGCCGCCGCCTGCCCGACGAGCTGTCCGGCGGCGAGCAGCAGCGCGTGGCCATCGCCCGGGCGCTGGTGAACAATCCCACCATGATCATTGCCGACGAGCCCACCGGCAACCTCGACCCGGCGCGCTCCCTGGAGATTATGACGCTGCTGGAGCAGATCAACGCCCTGGGCACCACCCTGGTGGTCGTGACCCACGAGCGGGAGCTGGTAAACCGCTTCACCAAGCGCGTCGTCGCCATCAACGAGGGAAAGATCATCAGCGACGGAATGGACGGGTATTATCAGTATGAAGAATAAGAATATCGGCTATCTGATGAAGGAGGGCGTCCGCGGGATCTTTCTCCACGGCTTCATGACTTTCGCAGCCATCTGCGTCACGGTGGCCTGCCTCATCATCGTGGGCAGCTTTTCGCTCATCATGCAGAACCTGGACCACATGGTCCTGGAGCTGGAGCAGCAGAACCAGGTGCTCGTGTACATCGACGATTCCTATACCGAGGCCGAGGCCAAGAGCGTCGGCTCGGAGATCAATCTGATCCCCAACGTGGCCCAGGCCGAATACGTCTCCCGGCAGGAGGCGCTCGACCAGTTCGTGGAGGAGCAGGACGACCCGGCCATGTTCTCGGGGCTCGGCTCCGACACGCTGCGCAGCCGCTTCGTGGTGACGCTGGAGAACAGCGAACTCATGGAGCAGACCGTCGCGGAGCTGGAGGCCATCCAGGGCGTCGCCAAGGTCAACGCGCACCTTGAAATTGCCAACGGCTTCACTACCATCCGCAACGTGCTCCAGCTGGTCTCTACGGCTATCATCGTGGTGCTGCTGGTGGTGTCGCTGTTCATTATCTCGAACACCGTCAAGCTGGCGCTCTACGACCGGAAGGACGAGATCGCCATCATGAAGATGGTCGGCGCCACCAACGGCTTCATCCGCATCCCCTTTGTCATCGAGGGCGCCATCATCGGCATCGTCAGCGCGGCGGCGGCCTTCTTCGCGGAATGGGGCCTCTACGACGTGCTGGGCGCGCGCATCTCCCAGATCGATACGCTCCAGCTTTTCTCGGCCATCCCGTTCCGGGATGTGCTGGGTGTGATGGTGGCGGTCTATGTGGCGGCGGGCCTCTTTGTCGGCATCTTCGGCAGCCTCATGTCCATCCGCAAGTTCCTTGACGTATAAGCAGCGCTCCGGCGCAGGATTTCCCGGGAAAGCCCGGGAGTGAAGGAGAATCAAACATGACGAAACGACGCAAACTGGTATCCATCGTGGCGCTGGCGCTGGCCGTCATCATGACCGCCGGCCTCATCGCCGGCATCCTGGCCACAACGGTCCGCGCGGTCTCCTCGGACGAGATCCAGCAGGAGATCGACGGCCTCAAGGAGCAGGCCGGCAACATCGCCCAGAAAAAGACGGACCTCGAGAGCCAGATCAGTGCCAAGCAGAACGATGAGGCGGACATGATCTACCAGAAGTCCATTATCGATCAGCAGATGACCATCACCCACGAGGAGATCGAGAACACCACGGCCCAAATCGAGGAGTATACGAAGCTCATCGCCGACAAGGAGGCCGAGCTGGCCCAGGCTGAGGCGAACGAGAGCGACCTCTATGAGCAGTACAAGGACCGTCTCCGCGCCATGGAGGAGACCGGCAACGTCAGCTACTGGGCCATCCTCTTCAAGGCGAAGAGCTTCTCCGACCTGCTGGACCGCATCGACATGATCCAGGAGATCGCCCGGGCGGATCAGGAGATGATGACAGCCCTGGCCCAGGCCTCCGAGAACATCCGGGTCGCCCGGAGCGAGCTGGAGGAGAACCAGGCTGCCATGGAGGAGCAGAAGGCCCTTCTCAGTGAGCAGGAGGAGACCCTGAACCAGCAGAGCGCCGAGGCCCAGGTCTACATCGACCAGATTGCCTCCGAGAGCGCCGAGCTCCAGAGCGTCTACGACCAGTACGATGCCATGGAGGAGGCGGTGCTGAATCGTGTGGCCGAGGCTCAGCAGCAGTATGAGCAGGCCCTGGCCGACGAGGAGGCCGCGCGCCTGGCCGCCGAAGAGGCAGAGCGCCGGGCGGAAGAGCAGCGCAAGGCCGAGGAAGAGGTCAAAAAGAACCAGAACAACAATAACAATAATAACAACAATAATAACGGCGACAACGGCAATCCCAACAACGGCGGGAACAATGGCGGCAGCAGCGGCGGTGGCAATGGCGACAGCAGCTCGCCCAACACCGGAACCGGCACCTTCATCCGCCCTGTGTCCGGCGGCTACATCTCCTCGCCCTACGGCTGGCGGATGCACCCGACGCTGGGCTATGAGAAGTTCCACTATGGCGTGGACTACAGTGTCGGCTACGGCACGCCCATCTACGCCATTGCCAGCGGCACCGTGACCATCGCGACCTTTGAGCAGTCCTGCGGCAACTACGTCTCCGTGGCCCACAGTGACGGCTACGCTTCGGCCTATATGCATATGTCGAGCTACGTCGTGTCTCCCGGCCAGTACGTGAGCCAGGGTCAGCTCCTGGGCTACGTCGGCTCCACCGGCCGCTCCACCGGCCCGCATCTCCACCTTGCCATGTACTATAACGGCTCCTTCGTCAACCCCGCGGACTACGTCGGCGGCTGAGAAGCGAAACAGTGGCCCACAGCCTGACCCCGGGCTGTGGGCCTTTTGCAAACTGCGGAAGGATGTGTATTCCCTGTGAAAAAGATGCAGAAATTCCTCACGGCCCTGGTTCTGGTCCTCTTCGGCGCGGGCGTCACCTTCGTTGTTACGGTCTCGGAGCTGTCGAAGTACTACACGGCGGAGATCGACCGGGTCACGGCCTCCCAGTCCGAGATCGCTACGAAGACGACGGAGCTGGAGGCGTATATCGACAAATATTTCGTCGGCGACGCGGATAAGACGGCCATGGCCGACGCGGCGGCCTCGGCCATGGTCACGGCCACCGGCGACCGCTGGAGCTATTATATCTCCGCCGACAGCTATGCAAGCTATATGGAACAGATGAACAACGCCTACGTGGGCGTCGGCATCACCATCGCCGCGGCGGAGGACGGCTCCGGCCTCACGGTCATGGAGGTCACCGCGGGCGGCCCCGCCGAGGAGGCGGGCGTCCAGGTTGGCGACGTGATGGTGTCCGTGGACAGCACATCCATTGCGGATATGACCACCGCCGAGGTGCGGGACCTCGTCCGCGGCGAGGAGGGCACCACTGTGGACCTGGGCTTCCGGCGCGGGGAGGAGACCGTGACCCTCACCGTGGAGCGGCGGACCATCGACCAGGTGGTGACCACCGGCGAGCTGCTGGACGGGAACATCGGCTACGTGAAGATCGTCAATTTTGACAGCAACTGCGCCGCCCAGACCATTGCGGTCATCGAGGACCTGATGGACCAGGGCGCGGAATCCCTGCTCTTCGACGTGCGCTACAACCCCGGCGGCTATAAGGACGAGCTGGTCAAGGTGCTGGACTACCTGCTGCCCGAGGGCGTGCTGTTCCGCTCCGTCCGCACCGACGGTACCGAGAGCATCGACTATTCGGACGAGAGCTGCGTGGACCTGCCCATGGCGGTGCTGGTCAACGGCGACTCCTACTCGGCTGCCGAGTTCTTCGCCGCGGCGCTCCAGGAGTACGGCGTCGGCCAGGTCGTCGGCAGCCAGACCTGCGGCAAGGGCTATTTCCAGAACACCTACCGCCTCTCGGACGGCAGCGCCGTCTCCCTCTCCAGCGGCACCTACTACACGCCGAACAACGTGAGCCTGGCGAACGTCGGCGTCACGCCGGACATCCCCGTCGACCTGACCGAGGATGACGCGGCCCTCCTCTACTACGACCAGCTGGCCCAGTCCGACGACGCCCAGCTCCAGGCCGCTCTGGAGGCCCTCCGCTGAACCGAATCGAACGCAGCGGCCCGCCGGGAGCTCCCCGGCGGGCCGTTTTGTATGCTGCGGCGCGCGATTCGGATCGGAGGAGCCGTCCATAGAGAAGCCGCCTGTATCGGGCATCCGGCAGGAGTTCCAGGAAGCCCTGGACAGCCATGAGGAGTTTCAGCGGCGCGTGCGCCCGATGTACAGATGGATGCGGGAAAAGCGGCGGCAGCCGGCCGGCATCTTGACAGGACCGGCGTTATCCTGTATGCTGGAATCAAAAGTCAAGGCATGCCGGCCCGGCCGCGGGGCCCTTTGGAGGAGATACAGAGATGAAAAAGCGTAATGTCTTCAAACCCTGTCTGCCGTCGGTGCTGCTGTTCTTGCTGTTCGAAGCGGTGGCGGTCACGCTGTGGCTGGCCAAGGACAACCTCTTTTATCTGCTGAATTTCAGCTATATCGGCGGATGCCTGGCGGTGGGGACGGCGCTGTTCACCGCCGGGAAGCACTATGCCCGGCATTTCGTACAGCTGGCGGTGGGGTGTTATATGCTGCTGTACCTTGGCGTGCTCTCCCGCGAGAATATGCAGATCGAGGGCTTCTGGTACTACCTGTTCCTTGGCTCCTTTGAGGCGGCAACCATCCACTACGCCGTGGCAAAGATCTTCGGGCCGCTGCTGTTCGGGCGCGGCTGGTGCGGTTATGCCTGCTGGACGGCCATGGTGCTGGATTTTCTGCCTTACAAGCAGCCGCGAAGGACGCGCAGAGAAAAGCTGGGCGTGCTCCGCTATGTCATGTTCGCGCTGTCCCTGACGCTGGTGTCCGGCCTGTTTTTGATGAAGGCAGCCCACCTGGAGCGCATCATGTTCTGGCTGTTTCTCACCGGAAATGCGCTTTATTACATCGCGGGTATCGCGCTGGCCTTTGCGTTTCAGGACAACCGGGCGTTCTGTAAGTATCTGTGCCCCATCACGGTATTTCTCAAGCCCATGAGCTATTTTTCGCTGCTGCGCGTCCACTGCGATGAAAGCAAATGCGTCTGCTGCGGCAAGTGCCTGCGGATCTGCCCCATGGACGTGGAGGTTAACCGGGAGTCCCGCAGGCGGAAAAACGGGACGGAATGCATCCTCTGCTATGAATGCACGAAGGCCTGCCCTACAAAGGCGCTGCATTGACCCGTGTCCGCCCCAGAGGGCGGAGCGGTGAGCTGCCGCACGCTGGGATACGTCCAAGAAACGCAGAAAAAGACCCGGGATCCTGCGATCTCGGGCCATTTCGTGGTGCGCGAGGCGGGACTTGAACCCGCACGTCCGGAGTGGACACTAGAACCTGAATCTAGCGAGTCTGCCAATTCCACCACTCGCGCATTTGCAGTTTTGAAGCAGTTCTCTCGACTGCTCCAATATATTAGCACAGCTTTGCCCGCTTGTCAACAAAAATTTCTCGTTTCTGCAAAAAGTCCTGCGAAAAATTTCCGGCCCACCGCGTGACCTCCGGGGGCGGTCTGCGTCTTGATGGGTGAGAACAAAATGGGAGGGGGGAGCCTATGAAGCAGAGAATGAGTTGGGTCTGCGGCCTTCTGGCCCTGCTGTTGGCCGTACTGCTCGCGGGCTGCGGTGCAACGGAGACCGTCGGAGCGGAGACGCCCGGGACCTCGACGGTGCAGGAGACGGGACCAGCGGAGACGAACCGGGAAGGGGAGCCGCCGGAGGCCGAACCGGCGGAACCTGAAGCAGAGGAGACGGCGGAGGCCGTGACGATCCCGCCCATCGCCTTGCCGGAGCCGGAGCCGGGCGTGAGCTATGATATGATCGGCGTCATTGTCTACCACGGCGGCATCTACACCCAGGCGGCTTACTACGACGGCGACCGGGCCGAGGCGCTGTCCGGCCTGGTGGGCGAGCAGCTCGGCACGGCGCTTGGCACCCTCGACGAATGGAGCACCCAGGACGAATACGCAGTGGAGTGCGCCTCCAACATGAACGGCCCCTTCTACGCCGTGGCGGGCTACGATCCGGGCTTCCGCATCTGCATGACGGGCAGCTATGAGGAGGAGGACGGAAGCGAGACACCCTACCTCTGGACCTTCGAGCGGCTGAACGGTATCACGCTGACGGATGGGGCCAGCCTCTTCGACCGGCTGCACCTGCGGGACCGCGCGGTGTCCGCCGAGGTCCTGTCCCACGCGGACTGGAACGAGGGGAACCAGTCGGCCCGGCAGCTGCTGGAGGTGCCGGAGGAGACCTGGGACGCCTTCCTGGCGGCGCTCTATGAAAGCTCGGTGCAGGCCATCGATTATGAGTCGGCCCCGGACTTCTACCAGAATCCACGGCAGGGTCACCTCTACGTCGCGCTGGAGGACGGCACCGAGGTGGAGCTGCGGCTCCTGGATGGCGGCTGGGTCTGCTACCAGCCTCTGGGCTGGTACGCGGTCCAGATGCCGGGTACGGCCTTCGACGCGCTGCTCAAGGCCTGTGGGGCCTGAGGAAACAAAAAGACGCCCGGCGGCAGGGAAACTTCCTGCCGCCGGGCGTTCGATTATTTGGAGAGGAGCACGGCGTCGGTCTCAAGCTGCATCCCGGCGACCTCGGCGAATTTGTCCATGAGGTCCTTCTTCGTCAGC
>CALICR010000131.1 GCA_938049125.1 uncultured Clostridia bacterium | reverse complement strand
AGATCATCCTGAAGAAGGCCGAGGAGGAAGCGGTCCGGCGGGAGCAGGAGGCGCGCCAGCAGGCCATCGCCGCCGTCCAGGAGGCCGCAAAGGCGAAGCCGAAGCGCGCCGCCTCCCACAAGAAAAAAGCCTGAATCACCGAAAAAATCGGGACCCGGCAAGCTGCCGGGTCCCGTTCTTTTTATTGGGCCGCTTCGCGGAGCGGGCGGACCTTTTGACGGTAGATCCGCAGGAAGAGCAGCACCGTGACGATGAGGCTGATGACCTCGGCGACGGGGAAGGACCACCAGACGGCGTTGACCTCGCCCGAGAGGCTCAGCAGCCAGGCGGCGGGCACCAGGACCACGAGCTGGCGGCAGAGGGAGGTGATGGTGGAGTAGATGCCGTTGCCGAGAGCCGGGAAGGCCGCGCCGAGGGCGATGCCGACGGCGGCCAGAGGGAAGTGGATGCTGATGATACGCAGGGCGCTGCGGCCCATGTGCAGGAAGTGCGCCGAGGGGTTGAAGAAGCCCAGCAGCACGTCCGGGATCAGCTGGAATGTCAGCAGGCCCGCCAGCATGATGCCCATGGCCGCGCAGCAGGAGCGCTTGAGGGTGCCCGTGATGCGGTCCGGCTGCCGCGCGCCGTAGTTGAAGGCGAGGATGGAGATGGCGGCGTTGTTCACGCCGAAGACGGGCATGAAGAAGAAGCTCTGGAGCTTGAAGTAGATGCCGAAGACGCCGGTGGCGGTCTCGCTGAAGCCCTGGAGGATCTGGTTCATGCTGAAATTCATGACGGAACCGATGGCCATCATAATGATGGAGGGCACGCCGACGCCGATGATGGGCCGGATGAGCGCACCGTCCGGGCGGAATACATGGCGGGAGAACTGGACATCCGGGTTGAACCGCAGGTTGAAGAAGATGGCGAGGCCCGCGGCGACCCACTGGCCAAGGACCGTGGCCACGGCGGCACCGGCCACGCCCATGGCGGGGAAGCCGAACCAGCCGAAGATGAACACGGGGTCCAGCACGATGTTGATGACCGCGCCGGTGGCCTGGGTGATCATGGAGTAGACCGCCCGGCCCGAGGCCTGGAGCAGCCGCTCGAACAGGATCTCCACGAAGATGCCCAGGGAGAAGAGGCAGCAGATGCTGACATAGTCGGTGCCGGAGGCGACGGTCTCGGTCACGCTGGACTGCATGGTGTAATAGGGTGCGGCACCTACTGCGCCAAAGACCACAAAGAGCAGCACCGCGCCGCACATGAGCAGGATGCCGTTCCCGGCGCAGCGGTTGGCCTTGTCCTGCTTGCCCTCGCCCAGGGATTTGGAGAACAGGGAGTTCATGCCGACGCCGATGCCGGTGGCGAAGCCGATCATGAGGTTCTGGACCGGGAAGGCCAGGGAGAGCGCCGTGACGGCGCTCTCGGAGATCTTGGAGATATAGATGCTGTCGACCACGTTGTACAGGGCCTGCACCAGCATGGAGATGGCAAGGGGCAGCGCCATGCTGAGCAGCAGGCGGCCCAGGGGCATGGTGCCCATCTTGTTGCCGGAGGGAGCGGGGGAAGCTTGTTTCATCTGGAAATTCCTCTGTTTCATCATAGAATCGTCGAACCAATACAGTATACAGGAGATTTCCACAGAATACAACCTTTATTCCAGGGAGAAATGCACAAAAGCCTGCGGAAAACATTCCGCAGGCTTTTGTTTCAGTTTTCATGGCGCAGCGCGTCGCGGACGGCTTGGAGCGGGACCCCGGCGCGGCGGGCGGCGGCGGCCAGGTCCTCATATTCGGGCTTGCGCTTGTCGATGCCGGAGCCCCGGTAGCGCTTTTCCCGGACGGGCCCGTAGGGCGTTTCACGCTCCGTCACCGACGTCTCCAGCACCGTGCGCCGCCAGGGGGCATAGCGCACGCCGCCGGTGGTGGTGTGGCGCAGCAGCGTCTCCGTGACACGCGGAAGGTCCGCGGGGCGGCAGAGGCAGCAGAGCAGGAAGCCGGGGCGGTTCTTCTTCATCATGGCCGGGAGGACGGTGACGTCCAGGGCTCCCAGCTCCTCCAGCCGCTCCCGGGCGAAGGCCAGGTCTTCGCCGGTGCAGTCGTCCAGATTGCAGCGGATCTCATAGACCTCGTCCGCCGGGGCGTCGTCCGTCTCGCCGAGGAAGGCGCGGAGACAGTTGGGCCGGTCGAACTGCCGGGAGCCGAAGCCGTAGCCGATGCGCGCCGTCCGCAGGGGCGGCAGGGGGCCGAAGTCCGAGACGATGGTGCGCAGCAGCGCCGCGCCTGTGGGCGTGCACAGCTCGCCCTGCACCGCGCCGCCGTACCAGGGAACGCCGCGCAGCAGCTCCGCCGTGGCGGGCGCGGGCACGGGCAGCAGGCCGTGGGCGCAGCGGACGGTGCCGCAGCCCGCATGGACCGGCGAGGCGAGGACCCGGTCCGGGCCCAGGGCCTCCAGCAGCAGGCAGACACCCACCACGTCGGCCACGGCGTCGAGGCTGCCCACCTCGTGGAAGTGGACCTCGTCCGGGGCACGGCCGTGGACCTTGGCCTCGGCCTCCGCGATGGCGCGGTAAACCGCGGCGCTGCGGTCCCGGACCGCCGGAGAGACGGGGAGGGCGGCGATGCGGCGGAGAATGCCGTCGAGGCCCTCGCCGTGGGGGTGGTCATGGGGATGGCCGTGGTGCGGCGCGTCCTCGTCGCGGCCGTGGACGGTCACGGTGACGAGGTTCCCGGCGATGGGCCCGCCGGTGCGGGCGCAGGCGTAGCGGACGCCGGGCAGGCCGAGGCCACCCAGGCGGCTGAGCCAGGTCTCGGGCTCCGGCAGCAGGTCCAGCAGTGCGCCAAGCAGCATATTGCCGGAGGCGCCCATGGCGCACTCGAGGTAGAGGGTCTTCATGGATTCGGTCCTCCCAGATGGTTGATGAGGCTTGCCTGGTAGCCCGCGCCGAAGCCGTTGTCGATGTTGACGACGCTGATGCCGCTGGCGCAGGAGTTGAGCATGGCCAGCAGGGCCGTGACGCCGCCGAAGGATGCGCCGTAGCCGACGCTGGTGGGCACCGCCAGCACCGGGCAGTCCACAAGGCCGCCCACGACGCTGGGCAGCGCGCCCTCCATGCCCGCCACGGCGATGACGACCCGGGCGTCGCGCAGCTCGTCCATGGCGGCGAGGAGCCGGTGGATCCCGGCGACGCCGGCGTCGTAGCAGCGGAAGACCCGGTTGCCCAGGGCCTCGGCGGTCAGCGCCGCCTCCTCGGCGACGGAGAGATCGCTGGTCCCGGCGCTGACGACGGCGATCTTGCCCGCGGGCTGCGCGATGGGCCGGGGCCAGGCGAGACCCAGCCGGGCCGTCTCCTCGTAGCGGAAGGGAAAGCGGGCCGCGAGGACCGCCGCCTTTTCCGGCGAGAGCCGGGTGACAAGGACGTTCGCCGCCTGCTCATGCGCCATGGCGGCGAGGATGCCGCACATCTGCTCCGCCGTCTTGCCTGCGCCGTAGATGACCTCGGGCACGCCTTGACGGATGCCCCGGTGGTGGTCCACCCGGGCGTAGCCCAGGTCCTCGAAGGGGGCCAGGCGGAGCTGCTCCGCCGCCGCCTCCGGCGCGGTCTCCCCGCGCTGCACCGCGCGGAGCAGGTCCAAAAGCTGCGCTTTATCCATGGCGGTCCACCTCGATGTCCATGCTGCCGGAGCGGAAGCCGGTGAGGTCCAGGGTGCAGTAGGGGAAATTCAGCGGCTTGAGGGCGGCGAGCACCGTGTCCCGGGCCGCGGCGAGGTCGCCGATGCGGTCCGCCGGGACCTCGATGCGCACCACGTTTCCGTGGAGCCGCAGACGGCAGACGGGAAAGCCGAGGCCGTGGAGCGCCTCCTCTCCCTGCTCCAGCCGCCGGAGCACCGAGAAGTCCAGCGCTGTGCCGTAGGGCAGGCGGGTGGCCATGCAGGGAGCCGGGGGGCGGCTGGCCACGGAGAGACCCAGCTGCGCCGCCGCGGCGCGGACCTCCGCTTTTGTAAAGCCGCATTCGGCCAGCGGGCTGTGAACGCCCAGCTCCCGCAGGGCCTGGAGGCCCGGGCGGTAGACCTTCAGGTCGTCGGCATTGGTGCCGTCGGCCAGGTGGGGCAGGCCGCGCTCGGCGCTCCAGGCGCGGAGGCGGCGGAAGATGGCACGTTTGCAGAAGTAGCAGCGCCGGGGGTCGTTGCGCATGACCTCCCGGGAGGTGGTGACGTCGATCTCCAGCGTGTCCAGCGGGACGCCGCACTCGGCGGCCACCCGGGCGGCGATGTCCGCATCCCGCAGCGGCATGAGCTGGGAGTGGAACAGCACGGCCCGGACCGGATAGCCGGTCTGTGCCGCCAGCGCCAGCAGCAGGCTGCTGTCCGTGCCGCCGGAAAAGGCGAGGGTCAGACCCTCGGACGCATAATGGGCCAATTGTTCTTTCAGAATTTCCAGTTTTTCCATGGTGTGCCTCTGTCTTTTTCATGGGGTTCGTGGTATGATGGGAGAAACCGCATCATACATCTTTAAGATACCATAAAAGTATGAATTTGTAAATTGCAGAGGCCGCAAAACTGCGGCCGGAAAGGATGATTCCTGCTATGAAGATCGTAGTCTTGGACGGATATGTGGAGAACCCCGGCGACCTCAGCTGGGACGGCCTGGCGGCGCTGGGAGAGCTGACGGTCTACGACCGCACGTCCCTCACCGACGAGGCGGAGATCATCGCCCGCATCGGCGACGCGGAGATCGTCTTCACGAACAAGACGCCCATCTCCCGCCGCGTCATGGAGGCTTGCCCGAAGCTCCGCTTCATCAGCATGCTGGCCACGGGCTACAACGTCGTGGACGCCGCGGCGGCCCGGGAGCGGGGCATCCCCCTCTCCAACGTGCCCACCTACGGCACGGACTCCGTGTCCCAGTTCGCCATCGCCCTGCTGCTGGAGATCTGCCACCATGTGGCCCACCACAACGACGCCGTCCACGCGGGCCGCTGGGAGACGAGCGCCGACTGGTGCTTCTGGGACTATCCGCTCATCGAGCTGGCGGGCAAGACCATCGGCATCCTGGGCTTCGGCCGCATCGGCCGGAAGACGGGGAAGATCGCCGCGGCCCTGGGGATGCGCGTCCTCGCCTATGACAGCCATCCCACGGAGGAGGGCCGGGCCGTCGGCGAATACGTGGACCTCGACACGCTGCTGCGGGAGTCCGATGTCGTGGCGCTGCACTGCCCGCTGTTCCCGGACACCAAGGGCATCATCAACCGCGAGACGCTGGCGAAAATGAAGCCTACGGCCATCCTCATCAACAACAGCCGCGGCCCCCTGGTGGTGGAGCAGGACCTGGCCGACGCCCTGAACGAGGGCCGCATCTACGCCGCCGCCGTGGACGTGGTGGACACGGAGCCGATCCGCGGCGACAACCCGCTGCTCACGGCGAAAAACTGCATCATCACGCCCCACATCTCCTGGGCCCCGAAGGAGAGCCGCCGGCGCATCATGGACTGCTCCATCGAGAACGTCCGGGCCTTCCTGGCCGGGAAGCCGATTCATGTGGTCAATGAATAATATCGGTATGCTTGGAGCGAAAAGCTCTTGCACAACCGGCGGGCTTATTGTATAATGTCCGGAGAAGAAGCAGAGAAAACCCGATTTTTCTTCACAACATAAGGAGGTTATCAGCGTGGTCGTTTCCAAAAAGAAACCCATCGAAGAGCTGATGGCGATGCTTGGCGACGTCAAGAAGGTCGGCATTGTCGGATGCAAGAGCTGCGCCACGGCCTGCGCCGTCGGCGGCGAGAAGGAATGCAACGAGATGAAGGCCTACCTGGAGGAGCGGGGCATCGAGGTCGTCGGCATCATCCTGCCGGATGAGAGCTGCCACAAGATGCTGCTCCGCAAGGAGATCAAGACCATTATGGCCGGTCAGCCCGACGCCATCATCTCCATGGCCTGCGGCAGCGGATGTCAGACCGTCGCCCAGAACGTCAACATTCCCGTGTACCCTGCCAACAACACGTTCTTCGTCGGCCAGACGGAGCGCGTCGGCATCTTCCACGAGATGTGCCGGACCTGCGGCGACTGCGTCCTCGGCCAGACCGGCGGCATCTGCCCCATGACCAAGTGCGCCAAGTGCCTGGTCAACGGCCCCTGCGGCGGCCAGAAGAACGGCAAGTGCGAGGTCGATCCCAACAACGACTGCGCCTGGATCCTGATCTACAAGAAGCTTCAGGACCTCGGCCAGCTCAGCAAGATGGAAGCCACCCAGGAGGATAAGGACAACACCGCCCACCTGTGGCCCATGAGCGTGAACACGCGGGAGGTCAGGAAATGAGCAAATTACAGCAGGCTTTTGCAGCAGGCAAGTTTGGCGTCACCGCCGAGATGGCGCCCCCCAAGGGCTGTGATTTCACCGAAGAGCTCGAGACCGCGAAGCTCATCAAGGACCTGGTCCACGGCATCAACGTGACCGATATGCAGTCCGCCTCCCTGAAGGCGTCCTCTCTGGGCTTCTGCATCGCGCTGAAGCAGATCGGCGCGGAGCCGATCCTCCAGATGACCGGTCGTGACCGCTCCCGCATGGCGATCATGGGCGAGTTCCTGTCCGCCGGCGCCTTCGGCATCGACACCATGCTGGCCCTGACCGGCGACCACACCGTCGTCGGCGACTGCAAGGCGTCCAAGCCCGTCTTCGACCTCGACTCCGTCGGCATCCTCAAGATGCTCACGAAGATGGAAGCCACGAACACCGACTGCGGCGGCAACGCCCTCACCTCCACGCCCCACTTCTACAAGGGTGCGGCGGTCACCCCCGTCTACGATCCCGTCTGGCTTCAGATCAACAAGCTGAAGAAGAAGGTCGACGCGGGCGCGGAGTACGTCCAGACCCAGGCCATGTTCAGCGCCGACGCGCTGGAGGACTTCATGAACCTCGTGGCCAAGGAGAACATCAAGGTCCATCTGATGGCCGGCATCATCCCGCTGAAGGCGGCGGGCATGGCGCGGTACATGAACGAGAACGTCCCCGGCATCGCCGTCCCCGACGCGATGATCGAGCGCCTGTCCGCGGCGGCCGCCGAGGGCAAGGAGAAGGGCGTCAAGGGTCTGCCCGCCAAGGCGGGCATCGAGATGGCTGCCGACCTCATTGCCGACATCAAGAAGCGCGGCATCTGCGACGGCATCCACCTCATGACCATCGGCGCGGAGAAGAACATCCCGACCATCCTCGAGAAGGCCGGCATCAGCATCCACGACTGAGTAAAAACAGCATAGAGGGAGGCCGCAGCGCGGCCTCCCTTTTTTAAAAGAAGGAGGAAGCGACATGAATCAGCAGCTGCGGGCCGATGCGGACCGTATCGTGCGCGAGAGCATCGCGGCGGTGCGCCGGGCGCTGGCAGAGTTCTGCCGTCCGGCGGGGCGGCTCGTGCTCGTGGCCGTGGGCAAGGCGGCCTGGCAGATGGCCCGGGCGGCGCTGGACTGCCTCGGCGGCGTCGATGCGGGTCTTATCATCACGAAGTACGGCCATGGAAAGGGGGAGCTGCCCGGTGTGCAGTGCCGGGAGGCGGGCCACCCGGTGCCGGATGCGGCGGGCTTCGCCGCCACGGCGGAGGCCATGGAGCTGGTGCGCCCCCTGGGGGCGGAGGACGCGGTGCTCTTCCTGCTCTCCGGCGGCGGCAGCGCGCTCTTCGAGCAGCCGCTGGTCCCGGCGGAGGAATTGCAGGACGTCACCCGGCAGCTCCTCGCCTGCGGCGCGGACATCCGGGAGATGAACACGGTGCGCAAGCGCCTCAGCGCCGTCAAGGGCGGGCGCTTCGCTCAGATTTGTGCGCCGGCCCGGGTGTTCCAGATTGTCCTCAGCGACATTGTGGGCGACCCGCTGGACATGATCGCCAGCGGCCCGGCCTGCGCGGACCGGAGCACCTGCGCCGAGGCCGCGGCCATCGCCGCGCGCTATGACCTGCGCCTCTCCGCGGCGGCCCGGGCGCGGCTCCGGGAGGAGACGCCGAAGGAGGCCCCGAACGTCCGCACGGAGATCACCGGCAGCGTCCGGGAGCTGTGCGCCGCGGCGGCGGAAAGCTGCCGGGCGCTGGGCTACGAGCCGGTGCTGCTGACGGACCGGCTCTGCTGCGAGGCCCGGGAGGCGGGGAGCTTCCTCGCCTCGATGCTCCGGACGCATTCCGGCGGCGGGAAAAGCCTGGCGTTTCTGGCGGGCGGCGAGACGGTGGTCCACCTCCGGGGCAGCGGCCTCGGCGGGCGGAACCAGGAGCTGGCACTGGCCGCGGCCCTGGGCCTCGACGGCCTGCCGGGCGCGGCGGTGTTCTCCGTGGGCAGCGACGGCACCGACGGTCCCACGGACGCGGCGGGCGGCTACGTGGACGGCGGCACTGCCGCGGCCATCCGGGCCGCGGGCCTCGACCCCGGGGCCCTGATCCGGAACAACGATGCCTACCATGCCCTCGCCGCCTGCGGCGGCCTCCTGATGACCGGCCCCACGGGCACGAACGTCAATGACGTCGCCGTCGCCCTGCTCCGCGGCTGAGCGGGCGCACGATCGGAACATGGAGGGACCTGATATGGAGAAGAGAGACCGTCAATTTGAGGCGATGCGGGCGGCGGCGCAGGCGCGGCTAGCCGGTCGCACGCCGGAGGAGCTTGCAGCGCGGACCGGGATGACGCTGGCGGACGGCGCGCTCGTCTGCGAGACTTTGGGCCGGACGGTCACAGTCCGGCTGCCGGACTGTACGGCCGCCCCGGCGCTCCCCAAGTGGCATACGCTGGCGCTGCTGCACTATCTGGACCTTGCGGACGGCACGCCGCCGAGCGGCGAGCTGATGTCCTTCGGGCAGTATCCGGACGGCATGGTGCGCGGCGGCGGCTTCGACCGGGACGCAGAGCAGGCGATCCGTACGCTGGGCGTGCTGCCGCCGGAGGAGCTGCTGCGGCGCTGCCGTGCGCTGGGTGCGGCGCTCGTCCCATCCAATGCGGACCTCTGCGCGCGGTTTTCCTTCGCGCCGCACTATCCGGTCTTTCTGAAGCTCTGGTTCGCGGACGAGGACTTCCCGGCCTCCGGACGGCTGCTGGCGGACCGAAGCGCGCCGCACCACCTGTCCGTGGAGGACGCCGTCACCGTCGGCTCCCTGATCCTGGACGGCCTGGCCGGGACGGTATACTGGACCGCCTAGCAGCCGCTGCGCATAAAATTACCGCCCCCGATTTCGGATCGGGGGCGGTTTTGTGCACTTATTCGGCCTCGAAGCGGATGACCTGGAGGACGCCGGGGAGGGCGGCGGACTTCTCGCGGAAGGCGGCCTCGGTCATGACCGGCGTGACGGCGGCGAACTCGTTCAGCCCGTCCAGCACCGTGTAGGACACAGCGCCGAGCGCAGCCTCGACCTCGGCGGCGCGGCAGTCCTTGCAGCCGGAGAGGCGCAGGAAGAAGCGGCGGCGCAGGTCGCCGATGTCGGAGAGCGTCAGCTTTTCGGGGTCCCAGCTCTTGACCAGCGTGGTGTGCGGATTGCGCAGCTCCTCGATGACGTCGGCCACCACGGCGCTGGCCGTGGGCAGGCTGCCCGCGCCGCGGCCGTAGAACATCAGCTGATCGACCATGTTGCCCTGGACGAGGATGGCGTTGAACACGCCGTTTACGGCGGCCAGCGGGTGCTCCGGCGGAAGCAGGACCGGGGAGACCTGGATGTAATACTTCCCGTCGATGCAGCGGCTGGAGCCGAGAAGCTTAACGGAGAGGCCGAGGGCCCGGGCATAGCGGAAGTCGGTGTCCGTGATCTTCGTGATGCCCTCGGTGGGCACGTCCTGGTAATCGACCTGCGCGCCGTAGGCGAGGGCGGAGAGAATGGCAATCTTGCGGCTGGCGTCGAGGCCCTCGACGTCCGCCGTGGGGTCGGCCTCGGCAAAGCCGTTTTGCTGGGCCTCCTTCAGCGCAGCCTCGAAGGTGACGCCCTCGCGGTCCATCTTCGTCAGCATATAGTTGGTGGTGCCGTTCAAAATGCCGGTGACGCCGGTGATGCGGTCGCCGGTCAGGCACTGGTTCAGGGGGCGGATGATGGGGATGCCGCCGCCGACGCTGGCCTCGAAGAGGAAGCTTACGCCCTTTTCCTCGGCCAGGGCCAGCAGCTCCGCGCCCTTCTTCTCCACGAGGACCTTGTTGGAGGTCGTCACGGATTTGCCCGCGTTCAGGGCCTTTTTGACAAAGGTGCAGGCGGGCTCAACGCCGCCCATGGTCTCGACGACCACGTCGATCTCGGGGTCATTCACGATGATGTCGATGTCGTGGACGACCTTGTGCTCCACGGACGTGCCGGGGAATTCCCGGAGGTCCAGCACATATTTGACCTCCAGCGGTGCGCCGATGCGGCGCTCGATGAGGGCGGCGTTCTGCTCCACGATGGCGGCGACGCCGGAGCCGATGGTGCCGAAGCCCATGATTGCAAGTTTCATTTTGGGTCCTCCGTTTCGTTTGCGGCTGCAAGGTGAAGAATGACTGCGGTCAGCAGCTTGGCGCGGGTGCCAAGCGTCCCGATGTCGGCCTGCTCCTGGAGCGTGTGCTCATAGCGGCCGATGGGGCCGAGAGAGCAGACCGTTGGGATGCCGAGCTGGACCGGATAGGCGGAATCGCTGCACCCGCCGCGCTCCATAGGCACGAGGTCCTCGAGACCGAGCTCCCGAGCGAGTCCTGAGACGGTCTCGAAGAGATGAAGGTTGGCCGCGGTGCAGGCCATGGCGGGGTGAATGTGCAGGACACGGAGCGAGGCGGACACGCCGGGGACGAAGGCCGCCTCCGCAACGCGGCGGAGGTGCGCCAGGGCCTCCTCCTGCTGGGCCTGGTTTTTGAAGCGGACGTCGATGTCCACGGTGCAGTCCTCCGGCACCGTGTTGACGGCACTGCCGCCCCGGATGAGGCCACAGTTGACGGTGATGCCTTCCGGCGAGGAGATGCGCTCCAGCTCCAGAATTTTATGGGCCGCCTCGCGGATGGCACTGGCGCCGGAGAAGTAGTCATTTCCGGCATGGGCGGCAATGCCGCGCACGGTCAGCTCCGCCCGCAGGACGCCCTTACGGCCCACGGTCAGCGAGCCGTCCCGGCCTGATTCGAGGTTCAGCGCCGCCATGCAGCCC
This sequence comes from uncultured Clostridia bacterium, assembly GCA_938049125.1. Lineage (GTDB taxonomy): Bacteria > Bacillota > Clostridia > Oscillospirales > Oscillospiraceae > RGIG3159. The sequence goes on along the minus strand of CALICR010000131.1, from coordinate 11,285 downwards.
TGGACAGCGTCCCGGATGAACTGTCCGCCCGCCTCGCCGATGTATGTGCCGTTTTCCTCGTCCGGGTCCAGCACCAGCCGGACCTCGGGATGTGGCACACCGCACCGGTGCAGGGCGTCCATGCACAGCAGACCGACGGCGATGCCGCCCTTGCAGTCAAAAACGCCGGGGCCGTAGAGCACACCGTTCTCTGCCCGGACCACCGGGTCGCCGAAGGAGCCGACGGGATGGACCGTGTCCATGTGAGCCATCAGCGCGACAGGCGGCGCGTCCAATGTGCCGGGCAGCGTGATGCGGAGCGTGTCCCCGGCCCTCGGCTGGGGTGTACGGTCGACGGTGAACCCCTGCGCCGCGGCGAACTGTGCAATGCAGTCTGCAACGGCACACACCGCCGCCCGGTCCCAGGACGGGGACTCCAGACGGACGATCTCCTTCCAGAAGTCGAGATAGCGCGGAATTTCGCGCTCGATGCAGGGAAAGGCTGCGGTGACGTTCATGGAAACCACCTCATTTCAGGTTTGGGGCGACCGCGGCCGCCCCGGTGCAGGCATCAGAACTTGAAGTTAACGAACTCGTCGATGAAGCGGACAGCGTAGTCGACGCAGGCCTCGCACATGGCTGCGCCCAGCTCGGCGGTGGCCTCGGCAGGACTGGTGCTGTAATCGACGTCGGCGCTGTGGCCGAACTCCATGAGATCACCGGAGTCGGTGATGTCCTTGGTGCGGAGGTTCAGGTAGACGGAAGCGCCTTCAAACTCGCCGCGGTGCAGGTCCAGGAATTTGATGTTGCCGACGGTCTTGTTCTGCGGGATGTGGGCGCGGTCCATGCGGACGGTCTCAGGGGCGACGTGAAGCATCATGGCGGTCTCGCCAATGTCGCCGTGGCCGCGGAGGCCCCATTCCTTGCGCATGCAGCCTGCGACCTCGTACCACTGGATATTGGCGACGGGGATGTTCTTATGACGGAAGTACTGGCCAACGTCGTAGAGGGCGTTGTTGTTGCCGCCGTGGCCATTGATGAAGAGAATGTGGGTGATGCCGTGCTTGAGCATGGGCTCGCAGAGCTCACGGACGTAGTTGAACAGGGTGACCTGGGAGACGGCCATAGTGCCGGGGAAATCGTCGTGATAGAGGGCGTGGCCCATGGTGACGGTGGGGGCGACGAGGGCCTTGTCGGTCTTCCGGCCAATCTCACGGGCCAGGTGCTCGGCGATCATCCAGTCCGTGCCGAGGGGCAGGGCGGGGCCGTGCTGCTCGTTGCTGCCCACAGGGACGATGAGGACCTTCTTGGTCTCCAGCAGGCGCTTGTTCTCTTCCCAGGTGTTTTCAAAAATCATATTGCTCATGGTGATGGTTCCTTTCGTATGGTTCATAGATAGAGTGTATGGCAGAGGGGGCCGGGTCTCCGGGATCCGGAGACCCGGCCAAGGGAAAGCGGTTAGAGATTTACTGGTAAGCCTTGACGTTGTAGAGCTTGTGGTAGGTATTGGACATCAGCTCAAAGCCCTCGACGGTGTCGCGGAGGCCGACGGCCAGGTCCGTCCAGACCAGGGGACGGTTGACGGAGTATTCCTGCACCAGGGCCTCGGCCTGGGCGTAGAGCTCGATGCGCTTGTCGGGATCGGTCTCGCCCTTGGCCTGCTCGACGATGGCGTCGATGCCCGGGATTTCGCCGAAGGCGCGGCCGCCCTGGGAGCCCCAGCAGGTGCTGTGGTACAGCGGATAGTAGGTGTAGTCCGCGTCGGCGGTGGAGGTGGTCCAGTTCTGGAAGCACAGCTCGTGGTCGCCGCGGCCGACGATGTCGACGTAGGTGGACTGCTCGACGACGTCGATATTGAGGTTGATGCCGATCTCCTTGAGCTGGCTCTGGATGACGTTGCACATCTCAACGCGGGTCTGCTCTTCGTTGACGGTGATGGTGAGGTCGAAGCCATCGGCATAGCCGGCCTCGGCCATGAGGGCCTTGGCCTTCTCCACGTCGGCCTGGATAACGGGAGCGTCCTGAACGAAGCCGAAGCAGGCGGGGGCCAGAACGGTGGTGGCCAGCTGCGCGCCGCCGTAGAGGATGGCGTCAATCATCGGCTCCACGTCGATGGCCAGGCGGATGGCCTCGCGGACCTTCTGGTTGCCGAGGTACTCGTTCTGGAAATTCATGCCGATGTAGTAGCACATCAGGGAGGCCTTGGTGACCACGCTGACGCCGTCGGTCTCGTTCAGGCGGCTGACGTCGTTGGGAGAGATGTCATAGGCGATGTCCACTTCGCCGGTCTCCAGGGCGATGGTGCGCTGGGCGGCTTCGGGGATGACGCGCATGATGAGGGTTCTTCATGGGGGCGGGGCCTGCCCAGTAGTCGTCAAAGCGCTCGAGGGTGACGGAGTCGCCCTGCTTCCATTCGATGAACTTGAAGGGGCCGGTGCCCATGGGGGCAGTCTTGAGGATGTCCTCGCCGTTGGCCTCGGCGTAGGCCTTGCAGGTGATGCCCATGCCGGGGTGGGTCAGGTTACGGATGGCGGGGGCGTAGGGCTCCACGGTGACGAGCTTGATGGTGTAGTCGTCCACGATGTCCACATGGTCCACGAACTTGGCGATGTAGTTGACGGCGGGGGACTCGACGGCGCGCATGATGGAGTAGGCGGCGTCCTCGGCGGTGAAGGGACTTCCGTCATGGAAGGTGACGCCCTCGCGCAGCTTGATGGTGTAGGTCACCTCGTCGTCCTGGGTCCACTCGGTGGCCAGCATGGGGATGATGTTGCCCTCGGTGTCGATGGTGAACAGGGTGTCGTAGATGTTGCCGGTGACCTGGATGGCGACGGTTTCCTTGCCGATGTTCGGGTCAAAGGAGAAGACATCGGCGCTCTGAGCCCAGATCAGGGTATCCTTGAGCGTCGCGTTTTCATCCGTGGCGGTCTCGTTGTCGGTGGCTTCGGTCTGGCTGGAATCCGCAGGGGTATCGGTGCTCGAATCAGTCTTGCTGGAGTCGTCGGTCTTGCTCCCGCTGCTGCCGCAGGCGGTGAACATGGCCAGGATCATGGCGAAAACCATGATCAGCGAGATGGCGCGAAGAAATTTTTTCATGGTGCTCCTCCTTGTTTTGGTTGGAAAAGTATCTATCATTCGCCGCCGGCCCTGCAGCAGGCGACGAAGTGACCGGGTTCAAGCTCCCGCAGCGCCAGGTTCGACTGGGTGCAGGCCTCGGTGGCGTAGATGCAGCGCTTGGCGAAGCGGCAGCCGACGCCGGGGTTGATGGGGCTGGTTAGCTCGCCCTTGAGCAGGATGCGGTCCATGGCGTAGTCCGGATCCGGCACGGGGATGGCCGAGAGCAGCGCGTTGGTGTAGGGGTGGACGGGGTTCTTGAAGAGCTGCTTCGCCGGGGCCTTCTCCACCATCTGGCCGAGGTACATGACGGACACGTCCGTGGAGAAGTGCTTGACGACGCTGAGGTCGTGGGTGATGAACATATAGGTGAGGCCCATCTCCTTCTGGAGGTCCTGCATCAGGTTCAGCACCTGGGCCTGAATGGACACGTCCAGGGCAGACACCGGCTCGTCGCAGACGATGAACTTCGGCCGGAGCGCGATGGCCCGGGCGATGCCGATACGCTGCCGCCGCCCGCCGTCCAGCTCGTGGGGATAGGTGTTGATGAGGCGCTGGGAGAGGCCGACCAGGTCCATGATCTCCCGGATCCGGGCCTCGAGGGCCGCCGTGTCCTTCTTGGCGAAGACCTTCTGGATGATGAGCGGCTCGGAGATGGCCTCCTTGACGGTCATGCGGGGGTTCAGCGAGGCGTAGGGGTCCTGGAAGATGATCTGGAGCTCCTTGCGCAGCTTTTTCAGCTCCTGCCGGGAGCAGGCCGTGAGGTCACGGCCCTTGTAATAGATTTTGCCCTCCGTCGGCTCCTGAAGCCGCAGGATCGTCCGCCCGAGGGTGGACTTGCCGCAGCCGGACTCGCCGACGACGCCGAGGGTGTCGCCCTCATAGATGGTGAAGCTCACGTCATCCACGGCGTGGAGCATCCCAGAGCTGGTCTTGAAGTACTTTTTCAGGTGCTCGACCCGCAGCAGCTCCTGCTTTCCGGTCTTATCCATGGGCTGCGCCTCCTTTCCCAGCGACCTGCTCCGCATGGAAGCATTTGACGTAGTGGCCGTTCCCCAGCTCCGTGAGCCCGGCCTTTTCGGTCTGACAGCGCTCCGTGGCGTACTTGCAGCGGGAGCAGAAGCTGCATCCCGCGGGCAGGTTCATGGGATCCGCCATCAGGCCCGGGATGGGGCTGAGCCGGTCCACGTCCTCGTTGAGCTTCGGGATGGAGCCGAAGAGGCCCTCGGTGTAGGGATGGTGGTAGTTCTTGAAAATGTCGCGGATCGCGCCGTACTCGACGATCTCCCCGGCATAGATGATGGCCACCTCATCGCAGACCTGAGCCACGACGCCGAGGTCATGCGTGATGAGGAGCATGGCGGTGTTGGACTTGTCGCGCAGGTCCTTCATCATTTCGAGCACCTGGGCCTGGATGGTGACGTCCAGGGCCGTGGTTGGCTCGTCGGCGATGAGCAGCTTGGGGTTGCAGGCCAGGGCGATGGCGATGACGACGCGCTGCTTCATGCCGCCGGAGAACTGGTGCGGATATTCGTCGGCACGGTCGGCCTTGATGCCGACCATCTCCATCATCTCCGCCGCCTTTTTGCGGGATTCCTCCTTGGAGATGTCGCTGTGGGAGCGGATGACCTCGGCAATTTGGTCGCCGACGGTAATGACCGGGTTCAGGGCGGACATGGGGTCCTGGAAGATCATGGAGATCTCCTGGCCGCGGATACCGCGCATCTCGGCGTCGGAGGCCTTGAGCAGGTCCCTGCCCTCGAAGAGAATCTCGCCGCCGCCGATGACGCCGGGCGGTGAAGGAATGAGGCGCATGATGCCCTTGGCGATGGTGGTCTTGCCAGCGCCGGTCTCGCCGACGAGGCCGAGGGTCCGACCACGGCCCAGGCGGAGGCTGGCGCCGTTGACCGCTCGGACTACGCCGTCGGCGGTCTCATAGCGGATGGTAAGGTCGTTGATTTGGAGCAGATCGTCCATTCTCTTCCTCCTTTAGTCTTTCAGCTTGGGGTCCAGGGCATCACGCAGACCGTCGCCCACCAGATTCAGGGAGAGGATGGTCAGCATGATGGCCACGCCGGGCACCAGCGTGATGTGCAGCGCGTCGCGCATATAAATTCTCGCGTTGGAGAGCATCGCGCCCCATTCCGGCGTGGGCGGCTGGATGCCGAGGCCCATGAAGGAGAGGCTGGCGATCATCAGAATAGCGCTGGCGACGCTCAGGGTGGACTGGACGATCAGGGGCGTAAGCGCGTTGGGCAGGATGTACTTGAAGATGATGCGCCCGTCGCCGGAGCCGTAGGAACGAGAGGCCTCGATGAATTCCTGCTCCTTGATGGAGAGAACCGAGGAGCGAACGACCCGGGCAAAGGTGGGGATGTAAGAGATGGCCACGGCCAGCACGATGTTCGTGAGGCTCGGCCCCAGTGCGCCGACGAGGCAGATGGCCAGCACCGTGGAGGGAATGGCGAGCAGCACGTCCATGCAGCGCATGATGACGTTGTCGGCCTTCTCGTAGAACCCGGCCAGGGCTCCGAGGATCGTGCCGAAAAAGGCGGCGACGATGACGGTGGTGATGCCGAGGAACAGCGAGTAGCGCGCGCCCCACAGAATGCGGAACAGCACGTCCCGCCCGAATTCATCCTGGCCCAGCGGGTGGGCGAGGGACGGGGCCTTGAGCTTGGCCAGCAGGTCCTGGTTGATGACGTGGGCATCGTAGAAGGCCTCCTTCGTCACGAGGTCGATGACCAGCGTGCCGACGGAGATGACGAGCAGAATGCCGAGGAAGATGAGGCTGGCCAGGGCGACCTTGTTCTTCTTGAACCGCCGCCAGGCCTCCTGCCACAGCGTCCGGGACTTGACCTCATTGAGGGTCTTGCTCTCCATGATGGCTTTGAAGCGTTTACTTAACATGACCGGCCGCCTCCTTTACTTGCCCTTGTATCTCGCCTTGATGCGCGGGTCTACAAAGGTGTAGAGCAGATCCACGATCAGGTTGACCAGCGAGAACATGATGGAAATGACGACGACGCAGCCGAGCACGGTCTGGGCGTCCTTCATCTTGATGGACTCCACGGTCAGCCGGCCGATGCCGGGCCAGGAGAAGACGGTCTCCGTCAGGATTGCGCCGCTGAGGGCTTGGCCGAACTGAAGACCGGCGATGGTGATGATGGGGATCAGCGCGTTGCTCAGCATATGGCGGCGCGTGATGATGGACTCCTTGAGGCCCTTGGAGCGGGCGGTGTCGATGTAGTCGGCCCGGATGACCTCGAGGATCGAGGACCGCGTCATGCGGGTGATCATGGCCGTGGGCAGCGTGGCCAGCGTCAGCGTGGGGAGGATGACGCTCTTCACCATCTCGCCGAAGGAGGCGGTGGAGAAGCCCGAGGAGGGCAGCCAGTGCAGGTGGACGGAGAAGATCAGCACCAGAAGCAGCGCCAGCCAAAACAGCGGCATCGAAATGCCCACAAGAGCTGTTACCATCGTGACATTGTCCAGCAGCTTGTTCTGGTGCTTGGCACATAGGATGCCAAGCGGGATGCCCAGCAGAAGGGCGATGAGAATGCTGCCGACGGCGAGGATGACCGTGTTGGGGAGCCGCTCCAGGATCTTATCAAAGACCGGGAGCCGGTCCTTGTAGGAGAGGCCCATGTCGCCCTTCAGCAGGCCCAGGACATAATTGCCGTAGCGGACGAAGAAGGGATCGTTGAGACCCAGCTCCTCCTCCAGCTGGTGGATGGACTCCTCCGTAGCGCCGTCACCCAGGATGAGCTGCGCCGGGTTGACCGGGGAGAGATCCATGATGAAAAATACGACCAGGATCACGCCCAGCAGCACCGGGATGATGAGCAGGATCCGTTTCAGAATATACTTGTACATTTACATTCAATTCCTCCTCGTGTGCGAATCGCGGCTGCCCGGCGATCCGGGCGCGGTCTTTCCTTCCTCCGTTACCCGTGGTCCATGGGCGGTACCTCCTGAAGCTGAAATGGGGGCCGCCGTGCCGCACCCGAGGCCGGGGCGGAAACAGCGAGTGGTTCGATAACAGAAAAATGGGTGCAGCAATACACATCAAGGACAGTCCTCCGTCCCGATTGTGCAGGCTGTGTGAAATTAGCGGGTCAAAGGATCAGGGCATCAGAAATTGATCGCGCTGTAATCCTGATAGTGCTTGTAGAGGGCATCCACGATGTCGCAGGTGCAGCCGGTGCGTAGCGCGTCGAGCACGAGCTTGTGGCGGTCGTACTGGGCCTCCAGCCGGAGGCTCTCGCGCTTCTCGGTCAGCAGCAGCACGAGGTTCAGGGGCGTATGGTTGTCCCAGGCGTTGTAGAGCATGGGCAGGCCGCTGACGGCGGCGATGGCGGAGTGGAAGTCCTGGTCGAGCTGGATGAAGTCAGCGAGCGACTCCTCGGAGTTGCCCTGGAGCGGCTTCATCTGTGCGAGGAGGGCCTCGAGCCGGTCAAGGGTCTCGGCGGGCACGGCGCCGTTCAAGTAACGGCAGGAGGCGGCCTCCAGGGCCGCGCGGATGAGGAAGACCTCCCTGGCCATGGAGACGGTGAATTCCCGGACGCGGCAGCCGCGGTTCCGGCTGTACTCCACCAGGCCCTCCTGCTCCAGCTGGCGCAGGGCCTCGCGGAGCGGGCCGCGGCTGACGTTCAGCGTATCGGCCAGGAGCTTTTCGTTGATCCGATCGCCGGGGCGAAGCTCCATGCTGATGATCTGCTTGCGCAGATAGCTGTAAACAGTTTCTCTCAGAGTCTCATGAATGAAAGCAGGTTCCATAGATCGTCTGTCTGTTCCTTTCTTGTGAGATGTCCGCCGCCGCCGCGGAATGGGGGAATGCGCGGGAGGGAGGCCTGCGCCGGCCGGAATGGGAGCGGTGCAGGGACTCGGGCATCCGCCAGCGTGCGCCGATACGGAGACGCAGTGGAGCATTGCGCGGGAAACGGTCCTAATCTATTAGTCTGCGTGATTTTGAACCGTTTGTCAAGCACCTCAAAAGTGTCAACAATTGACAATCTGTGCCATCATTCTACACGCTTCGACCAGATTTTGCAATAGGTGACATGAAATTTGTTAATCTTGCGGGAGAACACCCGCTCGGTTTTGTGCAGGACGTGCAAATAAAACGGGGAAAAATCACAAAATCCGGGAAAAACACAGGATCGCCCCACTGCCGCGGCCTCCGGACGGCCCCGGCAGCGGGGCGGAAACCTGCAGAAAACGAATGCGCCGCCCGGATGGGCGGCGCAGACAGCTCAGATGTTCAGCCGGAGATTTTCTCCTGTGATGCCCGGGTAGGCGCCTTTGGCGGCCTGGGGGGAATCGGGGTGGCAGGTGAGCCATTTGTTTTTCATCCACAGGAGCTTCTGCTCGCCGGTCTTGGGGAGGACGGCGAGGTCCAGTGCCTCATTCGTGCCGCGCTCCAGCGCCACCAGGCAGTTGAAGCCCGAGGGCTGCACGCGGCGCTGGCCCCCTATCTGCGGGAGGCCGTGCGCGAGAACGCGGCGCGGGGCATCCCGGTCCAGCGTCCGCTGCTCCTGCACTACGAGGACGATCCGCGCACGGCGGCGGGACCGTCTGCGTCGATGCGCCGCTGGGCTGCCCGCCGGTGTTCTACCGCCGGGATTCCGCTTGGGCGGAGCACTTTGCCGCGCTGCGGGCGCAGTTTTAAGGGGAGAAAATGCGATGAAAGCCATCATGGTCATGTACGATTCGCTGAACCGGCGGATGCTCCAGCCCTACGGCTGCGATTGGACGGAGACGCCCAGCTTCTGCCGCCTGGCGGCGCACGCAGTGCGCTTTGACAACCACTATGCCAACAGCCTGCCCTGTATGCCTGCCAGGCGGGAGCTGCACACGGGCCGCTATAACTTCCTGCACCGGAGCTGGGGCCCCGTCGAACCCTACGACGACTCCATGCCGGAGCTTCTGAAGGAAAACGGCGTCCACAGTCAGCTGATGAGCGACCACTGGCATTACTGGCGCGACGGCGGCGCGACCTACCACAGCCGCTACAGCGGCTGGGAGGTCTCCCGGGGCCAGGAGGGCGACAATTGGAAGCCGGACCTCGCCTTCCAGCCGGACCCCGCCACCGATTTCGGCTGCCCGGAGGTCCCCTATGTGCCGCTGCGCGACACCCTGCGGGCCAACCAGAACGTCCGCCGCCGAATCCAAACGACCACCGATATGCCGATGGTGAAGACCTTCGACCTCGGCCTCGAATTCCTTGACCGCAACCACAGCCAGGACAACTGGTTTTTGCAGATCGAGACCTTTGACCCCCATGAGCCCTTCTATCTGCCGCCGGACCTGGACGGGGACGGACGGCGCTTCGACTGGCCGCCCTACTGCCCCGTGCGGGAGGGGGAGGACGTCGTGGACCGCGTCCGGCAGCGCTATGCCCGGCTGCTGAAGCTCTGCGACCGGCAGCTCGGGCGCGTCCTCGACAAGATGGACGAGTACGGACTGTGGGACGACACCATGCTCATCGTCAATACGGACCATGGCTTCCTGCTCGGCGAGAATGGCTGGTGGGGCAAGTCGGTGATGCCGCTCTACAACGACCTGACGAACACGCCGCTCTTTGTCCACCACGACCCCCGGCACCCGGAGGCGGACGGCCAGGCGCGGACCGTGCTGACGGAGAACGTGGATCTCGCGCCGACGCTGCTGGAGTTCTTCGGCGTGGACCGCCCGGCGGGCATGTGCGGCCTGCCGCTGCGCCCGGCCCTGGCCCGGGGCGAGAAGCTGCACGACTACGCGCTTTACGGCATCCACGGCGGCTATATCAACGTCACCGACGGGCGCTATACCTACCTTATGCCGCCCGCCGCGGCGGACAACGAGCCGCTGTACGAGTATACCCTGATGCCGACGCACCACGCGGAGCGCTTCTCCGTGGAGGAGCTGCGCCCTGCGGCGCTGGCCCCGGGCAGCGCCTGGACCAAGGGCGTCCCGGTGCTGCGCATCCCGCGGAAGAAGCCCGAGGCCAACATGGCCCGTTTTGGCGCAAAGCTCTTTGACAACGAGGGCGACCGGGCGCAGCTGCATCCCATCGACGATCCGAAGCTGGAGCGGCGGATGCTGGAGCTGCTGCTGCGGGCGCTGCATGAGAACGACTGCCCGCCGGAGCAGTACGTCCGCATGGGCCTGCCCGCGGACCGGGTGACGCTCCGCGGCGCGGACTACGCGGAGATCCTGGCGCGCTGTGCCGCCTACGCCCGGCAGCCGGAGCTGGAGGGCCTCACGCTGACGCCGTCCGCCGCCGCGGTCTACCGGGTCCTGACCGCTCTGCTCCCGTATCTGGCAGAGGACGCGCGCTGCGCGCTGACGGCCCTGCCCGCCGGTACGGCGCTGGACGGGGCGCAGATGGAGGCGGCGCTGCTGCCGCTGGTCCGGCCCGAGGACCGGCCCCTTGCCCGCTATTACGCCCGGCTCAACGGGAAGACCTGCTGAGGAATGCATCATGAAGCTGTTTCAAACGAATTCGCCCTGGATCCGGCTGATCGACAACATCGGCAGCCTGGTGTTGCTGAATCTGCTCTACCTGCTGTGCTGCCTGCCCGTCGTCACGGCCCCGGCGGCCACCACGGCGCTTTACAGCTGCACCCTGTGCATGGCGCGGCGGGAGCCGCTGGAGCTGTCCCGCTTTTTCCGAGTGTTCAAACAGGAGTTTCTGCCGTCGCTCAAGGCGGGGGCGCTGCTGCTTCTGGTGGGCGGTGCGCTGGCGTCGGACGCGGTGCTGCTCCGCCGGATGGCGTTCCCGGCGGTCCTGCGCTGGGGCGCCTATGCGCTGCTCTTCCTCGTGGGCGGTATGGCGATGTACCTCTTTCCGCTCATTGCCCGGTTTGAGAATACGCTGAAGCAGTATCTCAAGCTGAGCCTGGCCATGGCGATCCGTCACCTGCCCCAGACGGTCTTCATGCTGGCGCTCGTGGCGCTGCCGGTGATCCTGTTCCTGGTGAATGCAGATCTGGCCCTGCGGCTGATGATCTTCTGGGTCCTCTTCGGCGCGGCCCTGTGCGCCTGGATCGACGCCAAGCTCCTCTGCCGCATCTTTGCCCGATACGAGCCGGAGCACGTGCCCTCGGACGGGGAGGAGCATTGAAAAATGAGCAAAAAGCCGCCGCAGACAGGCCTGAACAGGCCCAGTAAAAACGGACAATAGACAAAACACCCCCTGATGTAGGAAA
>CALICR010000130.1 GCA_938049125.1 uncultured Clostridia bacterium | reverse complement strand
ACAAGCCCGCGGGCTGGACGAGCCAGGACGTGGCGGCGAAGCTGCGCGGTGTCTTCCACGAGCGCCGCGTCGGCCACGGCGGGACCTTGGATCCCATGGCCACCGGCGTGCTGCCCGTGTTCCTGGGCCGGGCCACCCGGGCGGTGCCCTTCTTCGAATCCGCGGAGAAGGAGTACATCGCCGGGGTCCGCTTCGGCCTCGTCACCGACACCCAGGACACCACCGGCCGCGTGCTGGAGGAGCGTCCCGCCGCCCCGGACCCCGAGGCGGTGCGTGAGGTCCTCGCAGCCATGACCGGCCCCCAGCTCCAGACGCCGCCCATGTACTCCGCCGTCAAGATCGGCGGGAAGAAGCTCTACGAGCTGGCCCGCCAGGGCAAGGAGGTCGCCCGGGCCGCGCGGCCCATCGAGCTGAAGGAGCTGGAGCTGCTATGCTGCGCCGGGAACCATGCCCGCATCCGCGTCCGCTGCTCCAAGGGCACCTACGTCCGCACCGTCTGTCATGACCTGGGCCAGCGCCTCGGCTGCGGCGCGGCCATGGACAGCCTGCGGCGCACCCGCGCAGGCCGCTATGACCTCAGCCAGGCCTACACCATGGAGGACATCCTCGCGGGCAAGGCGCAGCTGCTGCCCGTCGATTCCCTGTTTGAAGACCGTCCGGCCCTGACGCTGGACGAGACCGGCGAGACCCGCTGCCGTCACGGCAACGCCCTCGCCCGCCCCGGCCTCGCCGACGGCGAATACCGGGTCTACAGCCCGGCGGGAGACTTCCTGATGCTGGGCCGCTGCGAGGCGGGGCTGCTCTCCACAGTCCGGAGCTTTTTCGAGGTGGCCGATGGATAGACGCGTCATCGCCCTCGGCTTTTTCGACGGCGTCCATCTGGGTCACGGCGCGCTGCTGCGGCAGGCCCGGCTCCGGGCCGACCAGCTCGGCTGCGCCGCCGCCGTCATGACCTTCGACCGCCACCCCAGTGCCCTCATCTCAGGCCGCGCCACGCCCCTCATCACCTCCCGGCAGGACCGGGAATACTGGATGAAGACCCAGTACGGCATCGACGAGGTCATTTTCCTCCACTTCGGCCACGCCATGATGGAGCTGCCCTGGCAGGAATTCATCGAGGACTGCCTGCTGCGGGACCTCGGCGCGGTCCACGTGGTCTGCGGCGCGGACTACCGCTTCGGCTTCCGCGGCGCGGGCACGGCCCAACTGCTTCAGGAGACCTGCGCCCGCCACGGCGTCGGCTGCGACGTTCTCGACGAGGTGTCCCTGGACGGTGTGCCCGTCCATTCGACGCTGGTGCGCGGTCTGCTGGAGCGCGGCGACATGGAGGCCGCGGCCCGGTTCCTCGGCCATCCCCACTGCCTCAGCGGGCCGGTGGTCACGGGCAAGCGCCTGGGCCGCACCCTCGGCATCCCCACGGCCAACATCCTGATCCCGCCGGAGGTGCTGACGCCGCCCTTCGGCGTCTACGCCGCCAAGGTCGCCTTCGACGGCCAGACGCATCTCGCCGTCACAAACATTGGCAACTGCCCCACGGTGTCCAGCGGTGCGCCGACGGTGGTGGAGCCGTGGATCCTCGATTTCTCCGGCGACCTCTACGGCCACGAGCTACGGGTCTTCCTCTACAGGAGGCTCCGGGGCGAGATCAAATTCCCCTCCCTCGAAGCACTCCAGGCCGAAATCCGCCGCAACGCGGCGGAGACCCGGGCCTATTTTGCCGAACACGAGACATAACAGCAGCAACCCCCGGATGCGATGCATCCGGGGGGTTGTTTATACTTAGCCGATCAGCAGCGCCGTGAGGCGGGCGCAGACCGCGGGGATCTCCGCCTCCTCGAGGTCGCTGTAGTCCACCACAAAGCTGCGCCCCGCGTCCTCCGCCGGGGGACCGATGAAGTAGCGCGAGAGCGGCGTGACGCGCAGGCCGCCGAAGGAGAGGGCCGCGCAGAAGTCCGGCGGCGGTGCGTCCGCCGTGCGCAGCAGGATGTGCAGCCCCGCCGCCTCCTCGGAGACGGCGATGTGCGGCCCGGCCCCGCTCGCTCGCAGGCCGCCCAGCAGGGCGCCGCGCAGCGCGCCGTAGTGCTTCCGCATCCGGTTCAGGTGCTTTTCAAAGTAGCCCTCCGAGAGGAAGAGGGCCAGGGTAATCTGCTCGATGGCGGGCACGGTGCAGCTGTAAAAGCCCAGCCGCCGCCGGTACTCCTCCATGAGCGCCGGGGGCAGCACCAGATAGCTGATGCGCAGCGACGGCGCGATGGTCCGGGAGAAGGTGTTCATATAGATGACGCGGCCGCTGCGGTCGAGGCTCTGCATCGTCGGGATGGGGCGGCCGGAGAAGCGGAACTCCGCGTCGTAGTCGTCCTCAATGAGGTAGCGGCCCTCGGCGGCCTCGGCCCAGGTGAGCAGCTCCTGCCGCCGCCGCACCGGCGTCACGATGCCCGTCGGGTACTGGTGAGAGGGGGAGAGGTGGAGGACGTCCGCCGGGCTGTCCGCCAGGGACGCCATGGAGATGCCGTTCTCGTCCAGCGCGATGGGCGCGACGCGGACCTGATTGGCCCCGCAGACCGCGTCGATCTTCCGGTGCCCCGGGGATTCGAGGCCGTAGCACCGGTCCCGCCCCAGGAGCTGGATCAGGATATTGTAGAAGTATTCCGCCCCTGCGCCGATGAGGATCTGGGCCGGGCGCACGGCCATGCCCCGGGAGCGCCGCAGCTCCCCGGCGATGGCCCGGCGCAGCTCCGGCAGTCCCTCGCCGGGCAGCGGCAGCAGCAGCCGCTCACTGTGCTCCAGCAGCACCCGCCGGGTCAGCCGGGACCAGACCGAGGCCGGGAACTGCCGCGCCGAGGACACGGGCAGGGGCAGCGGCGCGGCCTCCGGCTCCGGCAGGGCCGCCACCGGCTCCACCGGCGTCAGCTCCTCGGCAAAGTAGCCCACCTTCTCCCGGACCGTCAGATAGCCCTCGGCCAGAAGCTGCTGGTAGGCCGTCTCCACCGTCACCTTGCTGACGCCGAGGTGCCCGGCCAGCAGCCGCTTGGAGGGCAGCTTCTCCCCGCCCCGGATGGCTCCGGAGAGAAGGTCTGCCTTGATGGCCTCATAGAGCTGGGCATAGAGGGGCTGCGGTCCCCCATGCCGGAGGTCGTAGGTCAGCATCCCGCACCCCGCTCGAAGGAGAGGTAGCACGTGCCCCGGAAGCTGAGCTGGCCGCGGCCGCCCTCGGTCAGGAGGCCGTATTCGCGCCCGGGCACGCGCAGCTCCATCCGGTCGCCGGAGGCGACCTCGAAGGTCACATAGTGGGTCGTGGTCGTGTGCATCGCGCCGTCGCCCATGGTCTGGGTCGAGATGCTGGTGTGGCGGGACACGATCTGCGCCGCCACAGTCAGCCGGGGCGCATGGTTGTTGCGGTTCCACTCCCCAACGGAGCGGACCAGCACCGCCGCGGCGGCGACCATGATGAACACCGCCGCCAGACCAAACAATCCTTCCAACGTTTCTCCCGCCTCCTGTTCTTTTTTCTTTTATTATACCGGAAGCGGCAAAAAAATCAACCCGCCCGGGGATTCCGGGCGGGTCGAAGCGCTTTGTTACTGCACGATGAAGTTGACGGAGGTGTCGCCCTGCTCGTCGGTGCCGAACTCATAGTCCTTGCCGGGCATGACGGCGTTGAGCAGGATGCCGATGATGGAGCCGACAGCCAGACCGGAGAGGCTGATGGGCCCGAGGACGATGGCGCCCGCGCTGGAGGCGGTGATGCCGATGGAGAGAACAAGAATCAGTGCCGCGATGAGGACATTGCGGGACTTGGTGAAGTCCACCTTGTTTTCGACGACGTTGCGGACGCCGACGGCGGAGATCATACCGTAGAGCACCAGGGACACGCCGCCGATGGTGCCGCTGGGCATACAGGAGATGATCGCCGCGAACTTCGGGCTGAAGGAGAAGAGCATGGCAAGCACCGCCGCGATGCGGATGACTCTGGGATCATAGATCTTGGAGAGCGCGAGAACGCCGGTGTTTTCGCCGTAGGTCGTGTTGGCAGGCGCGCCGAAGAGGGCGGCAAGGGTGGTCGCCAGACCGTCGCCCATCAGGGTGCGGTGCAGACCGGGATCCGCGATGAAGTTTCTGCCGCAGGTGGAGGAGATGGCGGAGACGTCGCCGATGTGCTCGACCATCGTTGCAAGAGACAGGGGAACGATGGTGACAAAGGCGGTCAGCAGCAGGTGGGTGTCGAGATTATCGCGCATGAAAAGACCGAACACGGTGGATTCCATATGGATCGGGAGCGCGAACCACTTGGCACTGCCGATGGTCTCCGCCATGGTGGCGCGCAGGGACGGCTCGGTGATGACCGCCACAAGGTAGGAGGCGATGACGCCCAGCAGAATGGGGATGATCTTGATCATGCCCTTGCCCCAGATGTTGGCGGCGATGATGACCACGATGGCGACGATGGCGATGGGCCAGTTGCCCGTGCAGTTATTGATCGCCGAGGAGGACAGGTTCAGACCGATGGCAATGATGATCGGACCGGTGACGATCGGCGGGAAATAGCGCATGACCTTGCGCGCGCCGAACATCTTGAACAAAGCGGACAGCACCACATACACGAGGCCTGCGCAGGCGACGCCGAAGCAGGCATAGGGCAGCATTTCCGTGTTGGGCTGGCCGTCGATCATCGGGGCGATGGCTGCGTAGCCGCCGAGGAAGGCGAAGGAGGAGCCGAGGAAGGCCGGGACCTTGCCGCCGGTGATGAGGTGGAACAGCAGCGTGCCGAGACCGGCGAACAGCAGCGTGGTGGAGACATCCAGACCCGTCAGGATCGGGACCAGGATCGTTGCGCCGAACATGGCGAACATATGCTGGAAGCCCAGCACCAGCATCTTCGGATAGCCGAGCTTCCGGGCGTCATAGATCGCTTCTTCATTCTTTCCCATAAAAAATCTCCTCTCTTTCCGGCGTGCCCAAGACGTTTCCAGAAGCGAAACGAAACGGAAAACGGAAAAAGAAGAGGGATAATGAGAACACTTCCGCCGGTTCTTACGCCGCCAAAATTCCCGCCCCGGGCACAAAAACAGGAGCACGAAGCTCAAGAATCAGCAGCAGCTTTTTCATGAGGATCGCCCTCCCTTCCAAATTTTATCCTCGCTAAGATAGCATACGGGCGCGGAAATTGCAAGCAGAAATTTCGGAAATCGTGCATCTATGCGCAAAACCGGCAATATGCGGCACCGCCCGCCGGTTTCCCGGCGGGCGGTTGTGGATTCTGCCATTCCGAATCGACGCGGCTCAGTGGATGCTGCCCTCGGGGTACACGGCCTCGACGGCGGCGTCCTCGGCGAAGTAGGCGTCCAGGATGCTCTTGGCGATGCGGCCCAGGGACGCGCCGCTGCCGCCCTTTTCGACATAGATCGCAATGGCGATCTCCGGATCGTCCGCCGGGGCGAAGCAGACGAAGGAGGCGTGGCTGGAGCCGCCGGCGTCGTGCTCGGCGGTGCCGGTCTTGGCGCAGACGTCGATGGGGTAGTCGGCGAAGCTGCTCCGGGCCGTGCCCTCGGTGGTGTCCCGGGAGCAGGCCAGCATGCCGTCATGGATGGCGGACATGGCCCCCTCGGAGATGTCCAGCTGGCTCACGACCTCGGGCTGGTTCTCCTTGATGAGGGTGTTGTAGTCGGCGGAGATGACGCGCTGGAGGAAGGTGGAGCGGTAGCGGGTGCCGCGGTTGGCCAGTGTGGCGGCGTAGGTCGCCAGCTGCATGACCGTGAACTTGTTTTCCGACTGGCCGATGGCGGCCATGAGCGCGTCGGCGCCGTAGAAGCCCTGCTGATCGTCCTGGTAGAGCATGGCCTTCGTCTCGGCGTTGGCCCGGTAGCCCACGGACTCGGACAGCTCCACACCGGTGTGCTCGCCCAGGCCCATGGCCTTGGCCACCTGGTCAATGGGGTCGATGGTGTGGTTGAACTGATAATAGATCTCGTTGGCGACCTCGTAGAAATAGTAGTTGCAGGACACGGTCAGCGCCCGGCGCAGGTCCACCAAGCCGTGGTTGACGCCGTAGTTCTTGTAGACCATACACATGGGCGTGAAGCCCTCGTCCTCGTAGTAGGTGTACTTGCCCTCGTCCTCGATGCCCTGACGGGGATCTATGCCGAGGCTGTCCACTGCGGCGATGCCCGTGACCATCTTGAAGGTGGAGCCGGGGTTGTAGATGGCCTGGAGCGCACGGTTGTAGAGGGGCGCGTAGTCGTCCTCCAGCAGGGTCTGGAAGTCCTCGGAGTAGGTGGCGAGGTTGTAGGTCGGGTAGCTTGCGCAGGCCAGGACCTCGCCGGTCTTGCACTTCGTGACGACCACCGCGCCGCCCTCGGCATCCTTGCCGTTGCCGTCATTGTCGGAGCTGTTAGAGTTCGGGAGGCCGTTTTCGCGGATGTCCTCGATGTGGCTGGCCAGGGCGTCCTCGGCCACCGTCTGGAGTTCGAGGTCGATGGTGAGCTCGACGTTCTTTCCCGCCTCCGGCTCCCGGGTGTAGCTCTCCTCCAGGACCTCGCCGTCCTGGGAGATGACGGTCTTCTTCTCGCCGTCGGTGCCGTGGAGGTACTCCTCGAAGGCCAGCTCGAAGCCCTCCTTGCCCACAGAGGCGGCCATGGAATAGTCCTTCTCCTTGTAGACCTCATACTCCTCGGCAGTCATCTTGCCAACACTGCCGAGGATGTGGGCCGCGTAGGTCGTATTGTACTGGCGGACCGTGGTGGTCTCGACGTTGACGCCGGGGATGTTCAGCTCGATGATGGTGGCGAGGCTGTCGGGCGAGATGTCGTAGCAGAGCACGTAGGTGGAGATGGCGTAGACATAGTGCCGCAGCTCCAGCTCATAGCGGAGGCCCACCACCTTGCGGGCATCGGCGTCGCTCCAGTCCTCGGGCACGCGGTAGGTCTCCCGCAGCTGCTTCATGAGGCTGGTGGCCGTCATATCCGGGTCCAGGTCGCGCTCGCTCATGTAGGTCTTGAAGTAGCTCTGCCAGTTGGAGCTGAGGTCGCTGTAGGTGGAGGCATAGGGGGCCTCCCGGGAGATGGGCAGGTGGTCCGTATACTCCAGCCCCAGCTCCTCGCACTTGGCGGTAAGCGTCAGCAGGTTCTGGTTCGTGCTCTTTGGGCTGTAGATGATATAGTCGTTGATGGTCAGGTTGTAGCTGGCCCGGTTCGAGACCAGGACGGTGCCGTTCCGGTCCAGGATGTTGCCGCGGGCAGCGGGCACCTGGGTCAGGAACGTGTAGGAGTCCGTCGAGGCCGAGGCCTCCTCAGACTTGTTGATCTGGACCTGGTAGAGGCGGCCCACGAAGATGCCGAGCACCACGAGGACGGCCAGCACCAGCGACGTGATGCGAAGCGTGGTCTTATATTCCATAGATTACCTCCCGATACGGGAAACCGCCCAGGCACCGAGGTAGATCAGCGGGAAGACGAGGACGGAGAGCAGGATTTCCGGCAGCAGCACCGTCTGCCACAGCGAGGCGGCCACGGAGCCGATGTAGACGCGGAACAGGAAGGCCGCGCCCTCAGCGATGGCAAGGCTCAGCAGGCTGAGGATCAGCGCCGGGACGATGGCCCGCGTATAATACCGGTCGCAGACGGTCCCGGCGATGGACGCGGCGAGGGTCAGGCTCACGATATAGATGGGGCCGCAGTCCGCGCCGGTCATGCAGTAGAAGACGCCGCAGAGCAGGGCATAGAGCGAGGCCTTCTCGGCCCCCTCCCGCACGGCCACGCAGACGGCGCAGGTGGGCACGGCGCAGAGCGTGATACCCCCGATGGGCATCTGCGGCAGCACGACGGTCTGGAGCAGCACCGCGAAGAGGAACAGCACGGCATAGAGGGTCCAGCGGAGCAGCTCCGTCAGCTGCCGTTTGGAAAACAGTTCGGAAAAGATGGGAGGCGCCCCCTTTCAGCGCAGCGGCTTTTCTTAGTTGGTGTTGTACTCCGTGATGAGGAAGACCTGCTCGAGGCTCCCGAAGTCCACGGCGGCGTCCAGCACGGCGTACTTGGACACGCCGGTGTCGTCGAGGCCCGCGTCGGCCACGTAGCCGAGGATCAGGTCCTTGGGGTAGAGGGTGGAGCCGGTGGTGACGACCTGGTCGCCGTTCTTCATGACGGCGTCCGTGGGCAGGTAGCTGAGGCGGAGGCTGCCGGTCTCGCCGGTGCGGTAGGAGCCCTCCACCACGCCGGTGTAGCCGCTGCTGGACACGGAGGCGCTGATCTCCAGCGAGGAGTCCAGGATCGTGGTGATGGTGGCCCAGTTCTCGCCCACCTCGGTGACGAGGCCCACGACCTGGCCGAATTCCGTCACGGCGCACATACCCACAGCCAGGCCGTTGTCCTGGCCCTTGTTGACCGTGAACGTGCTCTTCCAGTTCGTGGAATCCCAGGAGATGATGTAGGCGGAGAGGAATTTGTAGTCGTCATGCTCCGCCGCCAGGTTCAGCAGCTCCCGGAAGCGGTTGTTCTCGCGCTCCAGCGTGTCCGCCGAGCGGATGGCGTCCTCCATGGAGGCGATCTTCTCCTCCAGCACCGTGTTCCGGGCCTGGAGGTTCTCATAGTTGTAGGCGTAGTTGTAGATCCGCTCCACGGACCGGGTGGCCGAGGCCACCAGGCTGCGGACCGGGTTCATGAGCGTCTGGACCAGATTCGTGGAGCCGCTGCCGGAGATGGTGGAGATGACCGCAAAGAACACGGCCAGCGCCAGCGCCACGATCAGCAGGATGCGGACCCGCTTGGAAAAGAAAAAGTGTTTCACAGTGTTCCCCTCTCTCCGGCGCCGCCGAGGATGGCGATGCCGAACTGTTCCAGCATCCGGGACAGCCGGCAGAGCGGCAGCCCCATCACGTTAAAATAGTCGCCGTCGAGGCGCTCCACGAAGATGGAGCCAAGCCCCTGGGCGCCGTAGGCCCCGGCCTTGTCCATGGGCTCGCCGCCCTCGACATAGGCCGCGATTTCCGCCTCGGACAGGGGCCGGAAGGTGACGCCGGTCAGGTCCACCTCCGTCAGCGCCCGGGTCTTCGTGCAGACGGTGACGCCGGTGCGGACCTGGTGGGTCCGGCCGGACAGGGCCGTGAGCATGGCCCGCGCCTCCTCCGGCGACTTCGGCTTGCCGAGGATGCGGCCGTCCAGGCAGACGACGGTGTCCGCGGCGATGACCACGTCCTCGGGCTCCAGCTCCGGCAGCACCGCGTCGGCCTTGGCCCGGCAGATGCGCGCCACCTCGGCCTCCGCGCCGCGGCGCGGGTCCATGGTCTCGTCGATCCCGGCGGTCCTGACCGTATAGGAAAGCCCCAGCATCGTCAGCAGCGCCTGGCGGCGCGGTGACGAGGAGGCAAGGATCAGTGCCATATCATTCCACTCCTCGATGGTAAAGTCCCCGGGTGCAGCCCGCGGGGTCGAAGGGGGCCGCGGCTTCATAGTCCGCGACGACCCGGGAGACCTCGGACGGGTTCTCGGTGGTGAACTGGAGCCGCACGGCCCAGAGGCCCAGCGCCGGCATGGCGCGGCGGCGGTCCAGCAGATAGAGCTTCTTTCCGTTCAGCACGACGCTGCGGCAGGT
Source organism: uncultured Clostridia bacterium (assembly GCA_938049125.1). Taxonomy (GTDB): domain Bacteria; phylum Bacillota; class Clostridia; order Oscillospirales; family Oscillospiraceae; genus RGIG3159. Next base: position 12,849 of record CALICR010000130.1, on the reverse strand, counting down.
GCCGGGGTCCCGGACGATGGGGAACTCCTGGCCCATGCGGTCCACGAGCTTCGTCGGCCCGCCGGTGCAGGCGCAGGCGCCGGTGCGGTTCCTGATGATGCAGTTCTCCGTCAGCATCAGCGGCAGGCGGCCGTAGACCAGCAGCTCCGTGGGCACGGCCTTGCTGAGGTCCCGGATCTGGGGCAGCGTCAGCTCGAAGGAGCAGAGCAGGGAAGCGAGACCCTGCTTCCGCAGCACATCCACGGTGCGGGAATTGAAGACGTTGAGGCCGAAGTCGCCCCGGACCCGGAAGCCCAGGGCCTGTACGGCGGCGATCTGGCCCAGGTTCCCCGTCAGCACCGAGGCGGCCCCGAGGGTCCGGGCCACGGCCAGCTGGGCGAGAACCTGCCGCGCCTCGCCGTCGCGGACGACCCGCGGCATCGTGACGCACAGCTCCGTGCCCGCGGGCAGCAGGGAGGCGATCTCCCGGTGCTCCGCCAGCTCGCTCAGCGGCACATAGAGCACCGCGGGCCGGGCCGCGAGGAGCTTCCGCGTGATCTGGTCCGCCCGGAGCACCGACACCGTCAGCGCCGGCATGGCCTTGGCTCCCGGCCGGACCGGGGTCTTGGAGGGCGTGCCGAGCTTCGGCGCGGCCGGACGGCTGCGGACGGCGGACAGCTCCGCCAGCACCTCCCGCCGCAGGGCATTGATGGCGGCGGCAGACAGCGTCAGTCCCGGGTCGATGACGCCCCGGAAGTCACTGAGGTAGTAGGGCGTCCCGCCGGTCTTGCGCAGGCGGTCGCAGAGGCTCTCCGGCGTCAGCGGACGGTTGACCGCCAGCTCCGGCGGCGCGCCCGCGGTCTTGCAGGTGTTGCCTCGGTCGTCCTCGACGGCCAGCAGCGCGGGCTGACCCCGCTGGACCACGGCGGTGAAGTGCACGGGCACCCGGGGCCGCTCGCCGGACTCGTAGGTCGCCCGGGCCGCGCTCAGCAGCGCCCGGTCCTCCCGGGTCTCCTGGCGGGTGCCGAACATATCCGGGCCGGTCTCGCCGGTATAGTAGCCCTCGGTGAAGCCCTGGCGGGAGAAGATATTCTGAAGGTCCCGGGCGTCGTCCCGGGTCAGCGGCTCGCCGTCCAGGGCCTTGCGGTAGATGCGCACGACGGTGGCCACGTATTCGGGCCGCTTGGCCCGGCCCTCGATCTTGATGGACGCGACGCCCATGCGCTCCAGCTCCCGGAGCCGGTCGATGAGGCAGTTGTCCTTGAGGCTCAGCGGATAGCGGTCCGCGAAGCGGCCGTAGCCGTAGGGCAGGCGGCAGGGCTGGGCGCACTGGCCGCGGTTGCCGCTGCGGGTGCCGATGACGGAGGAGAAGTAGCACTGGCCCGAGTAGCACATGCAGAGCGCGCCGTGGACGAAGACCTCGATCTCGGCGCTGCTGCGCTGGCAGATGTAGGCGATGTCCTCCTTGGGCAGCTCCCGGGCCAGAACGATCCGGCTGGCCCCCAGGGCCTCGGCGGCCTGCACGCCCTCCAGCGAGTGGATGCTCATCTGGGTGCTGGCGTGGACGGGGATATGGGGCGCGATCTCCCGGCAAAGCGTCACGACGCCCAGGTCCTGGACGATGAAGGCGTCCACCCCGCAGCGGGCCGCCATGCGGATGGTCTCCGCCACCTTCGGCAGCTCCCGGTCCGAGGCCAGCGTATTCAGGGTCAGGTGGACCGCCGCACCGCGGACATGGCAGTAGGTGACGGCCTCCAGCAGCTCGTCCGGGCCGAAGTTCTTCGCGCCCATGCGGGCGTTGAAGGCCCCGGAGCCGAGATAGACCGCGTCGGCCCCGTTCTGAATGGCGGCGCGCAGCGCCTCCATGGACCCGGCCGGAGCCAGCAATTCAAGCATAGATTACCCCTCGTTTTCATGGTGAGTTCGGGAAAACGGCGCAGCGCGCCGGAATTTTTTCGATACAAAATATATTATAGCACAACTCCCCCGGCAGGAAAAGGGCGGAAACAAAAAAGTTACAGCTTTTTCATACTTCCCCGCCCGAGATGTGCAAAACGCCCCGCAGAGGCCTCTGCGGGGCGCGGCGCGTCACAGCCGGGCGGCCAGCCGCTCGAGCAGGCAGCCCATGATATAGTAGAGCGTCTCATAGTGGAGGTATTGGAGCGCCGATGCGTCCCAGAGGAAGCGGATGGAAGCAGGGAACTCGTCGTCGCCCTCCCAGAACTGGAACACGGCGCGGAAGCCGTCGAACACCGGCAGCTCCGCCGCCGCGTCGCCCACCGGGAACGGTGCGCCGCCCAGGGCCGCGCAGGCCCGGCGCAGCTCCGGGAGCTTTCCGGAGAAGCGCGCGCCCCAGACGCCGTTCAGCTTCGCGTCGTCCGGGTTGCTCTGGCCGCAGCCGGGCAGGGTGTTCGTGGTGCGCCACTCGCCCGCGAGGCGGACGGGCGCGTCCTGGTGGCAGAGCCAGTCGAAGATGGCCAGTGTCTCCGCCGGTCCGGCCTTTTGGCCGTCCGGGCCGGTCACATCGCCGGTCTCCCGGTCCACGGCGAAGCGCTCGCCGCAGAAGCGGGGGTAAAGGTGCCCCGCGTCGGCCTCCAGCCCCGGGAAGCGGCGGAGGATGGTCCTCTGGTCGCAGCGGAGGAAGAAGGGCTTGCCCTGCTCCGCCAGCCTGTCAAAATTCGCCATGATCCTCACCTCAGAGCGTCAGATTTCGGGTCCCGCGCAGCTTGCGGAGCACCCGACGGTAGCGCCGGTAAAAGGCCATGGCTGTCGCGCCGCTGCCGCCGTCCTCCAGGAAGGTACAGGGGTCCAGGGGAAGGTTCGCAAAGCGCTTGGCAAAGGCCCGGCCCACGCCGAGAGCCTCGGCATAGGGCAGCAGCGCATAGAAATATTGGCTGTCCTCCCGGAGCAGCTGCTGGAGCCGGTGGGTATCCGCGGTCCGCAGGTAGCGCCGGAAGCCGCGCAGCTCCGCGGCCCGGTCCCGGGCAGAGGCCGTGCGCCGTCCGCCGGACAGGGTGCCCAACGCGGCCAGCACCTGGATCAGCAGGCCCAGCAGCGCGAAGGACCAGCCGCCGCCCTTCTGGGCCAGCAGCGCCGTGAGCGCCAGGGCCGCCAGCGGCAGCAGCAGCCCGCGGCCCGGTGTGCGCCGGACGGCCTCCCGGACCGCATTCTGAAGCGCCAGTCCCGCCAGCGCGCCCAGCGGCAGCGCCGGGAGCATCAGCAGCATCCGCAGCGCCTTGGGCGGCAGCCAGAGGTCCATGGCCCGGAACCAGATGACGCCGAGCATCAGCGCCGCGCCGATGGCCAGCAGCCGGGGATTGCCGCTGTCCGCCGCGAAGAGGCGGCGGTTCCAGAACCGGCGGCAGCCCGCCGCCGCATGGGCGAGGGTCCGGCGGCAGTGGGGCGTGTCACCCGCACACTCCTGCCCCTTGCGGAACAGGGCCGCATAGGTCTTCGCCTCGAAGACCCGGCGCTCGTTGGCCATGGGGATGCGCGAACGCAGCGTCACCCGGCCGTTTTTCTCCACCCGGATGGTGAGATAGCCCAGCGCGCCCCACTCGGTCAGCAGCAGGCCCGTGTCCGGCCCGCCGCCGCTCATGACGTAGGGCAGCTCCCAGGCGGAGACGCCGTCCGGCGGCAGCTGCCGCACCCGGCGGCGGGGCAGCGGGTTCCGCAGCGTCAAAAACCAGTAGAGGAGGCAGGCGGCCCCCAGCAGGGCGAGGAGCGCCATATCAAACCGGACCGTACCGCCCTGGAGGTTCCGCAGCCGGAAGTAGCCCGCGGGCAGATCCATGGTCAGATGGACGGACTCCCGGTCCAGCAGGCCGCCGGACACGGTGCCGCGGATGGTCTGGCCCTCCACCGTATCCTCCACGGCGAGGGCATCGGCAAAGTAGCCGCTGAGGAATTCGGGCTTCGCGTCGAATTCCTTCGGCATGGTGACGCTGAAGCTCAGCGTCTCCACCCGCCAGGCCCAGAGGGGGCAGACCAGCGCCAGGTCCAGCTTCTGGGTCCCGTCGGTGTTCGGGGACGCGGCGCGGAGCTGGCGGTAGCTCAGCACAAAGGTCTTCGCACCCACCATGCCGTCGCTGTTTTTGAGGACCAGCCAGACGTTCCCGTCCACGGTCTGCTTCGAGACCCGGTAGCCGGACAGGGAGATGCGGGCGACGTCCGTGCCCACGGGCAGCCAGAGCTCGCCCGAGGCGGCGCTTTCGAAGTTCACCTCCGCCGTCAGGGTGACGTCGCAGTTTCCATATCGGTCCACGACGGCCTGGACGTCCATCTTCGTGACGGTGGTGTCCGCGGCGGATACGCCCACGGCGCAGAGCGTGAGCACCAGCACGGCCAGAAGCCACCGCAGCAGCGTTTTCACAGGCGTATCCCCCTTTCCAAATTTCTGCTACCTTATAAGGTATCATGCGCAGTGGAAAAAGGCAATGCAAAGCCGCAATTTTTTTATAGTCAACCGCCCGCGCCTGTGCTAGTATATAGGTATACCTATATAAATAAGGAGAACCGCCATGCAGTATCCCTTTTACGCCCTCATCTCCCGGATGCGCTACATCACGCGCTGGGGTCTGATGCGCAACACCTTTTCCGAAAACATCCAGGAGCACAGCCACATGGTGGCCGTGCTGGCCCACGCCCTGGCCCTGATCGACCGGGACATCCTCGGCGGCTCCGCCGATCCGGAGGCCTGTGCCACGGCGGCCCTCTTCCACGACGCCTCGGAGATCCTCACCGGCGACCTGCCCACGCCGGTCAAGTACTATAACCCCGAGATCCGCACCGCCTACAAGGCCGTGGAGCGCGTGTCCTGCGAGAAGCTCCTCGATCTGCTGCCGCCGGAGCTGCGGGCGAGCTACGCACCCCTGCTGCTGGAGAGCGACGAAGCGACGGCCCGCATCGTCAAGGCCGCAGACAAGCTCTCGGCCCACATCAAGTGCATTGAGGAGCAGAAGGCCGGGAATCAGGAGTTCGACGCCGCCGCCCGCCAGACGGAGCAGGCCCTGCGGGAGCTGGAGCTGCCCTGCCTTGACTACTTCCTCGTCCACTGCCTGCCCAGCTTCCAGAAGAACCTGGACGAGCTCTCCTGAGCGCCGCATTCCAGACCGGCTCCAAATTTTTGCTTCAATTCATGAAAATAATTGTCCGGATATGTTGCATTTCCCGCAGAGCCGGTGCGCCGGAGCGTCCTGAAGGTCTGGGACGACGGCGGCAGCAGTTCCCGCCCCGCCTCCGTTACCGTGCGCCTGCTGGCAGGCGACAAGGTCTATGACACCGTGACGCTGCGTGCCGAAAACAACTGGCGCTATGACTGGACGGACCTCCCGGCCAGCGATGACCGCGGTGCCCCTATCGACTGGCGCATCGCCGAGGACACCGTCCCCGGCTACACCGCATCCGTCTCCCGGGAGGACACGACCTTCATCCTCACCAACCAAGCCCCGAGCGCCCAGCCGCCCGCCAAGCTCCCCCAGACCGGCCTCCTCTGGTGGCCCGTCCCCCTCCTCACCGCCGCCGGCCTCCTCTGCCTCCTCCTAGGCCGCCGCCGCGCCCGGCGCGGATAAGCGCAGCTGCCGACAGCTTTTGTGTCCCGCCTGGCCCTGTCAGGGTCCCGGCGGTCCAGCCGTAGAAAATACGCCTCACCGCCGGGATGGGCGGTAAGGCGTATTCTTCTTTATAAAGGTCAGCCCAGGAGCTGCTTTAGGTCCTCCTCCGGCGTGGTGATGGGCGCAAGGCCGAAGTGCTCCACGAGGTAGTTCAGCACGCTCGGCGAAACGAAGGCGGGCAGCGTGGGGCCGAGGCGGATGTTTTTGATGCCCAGATACAGCAGCGTCAGCAGGATACACACGGCCTTCTGCTCGTACCAGGAGAGCACCATGGACAGCGGCAGCTCATTCACGCCGCAGCCGAAGGCGTCCGCCAGCGCGAGGGCAATCCGGATGGCGCTGTAGGCGTCGTTGCACTGGCCCACGTCCAGGAGCCGGGGCAGGCCGCCAACGGTGCCGAGATCCAGGTCGTTGAAGCGGTATTTGCCGCAGGCCAGGGTCAGCACCACGGTGTCCTTCGGCGTCTTCTTCACGAACTCCGTGTAATAATTGCGGCCCGGGCGTGCGCCGTCGCAGCCGCCGACCAGGAAGAAGTGCCGGATGGCCCCCGCCTTCACGGCCTCGACGATCTTGTCCGCTGCGCCGAGCACCGCGCCGCGGGCAAAGCCGGTCGTGACCGTGCTGCCGCCGTTGATGCCGGTAAAGGCCCGGTCCTCGGGGTATCCGCCCAGCGTCAGCGCCTTCTCGATGACGGGGGTAAAGTCCTTATCCGCGCCGATGTGCGTCATCCCGGGGTAGGACACCACCGCCGTGGTGAACACGCGGTCCGCATAGCTGGCCCGGGGCGGCATCAGGCAGTTGGTGGTGAAGAGCACCGGCGCGGGGATGTCCGCGAACTCCTTCTGCTGGCTCTGCCACGCCGTGCCGAAGTTGCCCTTGAGGTGGGCATATTTTTTCAGCTCCGGATAGCCGTGGGCGGGGAGCATCTCACTGTGGGTATAGATGTTGATGCCCTTGCCCTTGGTCTGCTCCAGCAGCAGCTTGAGGTCGTGGAGATCATGGCCCGAGATGACGATGAACGGCCCCTTCTCCACGGTCAGCGGCACGGTGACGGGCACGGGCGTGCCGTAGGTCTCCGTATTCGCCCGGTCGAGGAGTGCCATACACTTGAGGTTCTTCTCGCCGACCTCCAGCACAATGGGCAGCAGCTCGTCCATGCCCCAATCCTCTCCCACGGCGAAGAGCGCCTTGGCGAAGAAGCGGTTCACGTCCTCGTCCGTATAGCCCAGGATCATGGCGTGGTGCGCATAGGCCGCCATGCCGCGTACGCCGAAGAGGATGAGGGACTTGAGGCTGCGGACGTCCTCCTGGGCGTTCCAGAGCTGCTCCATGTCGTAGTCCCCGGTCCGGCCGCACCCAGCAGTGCAGACCGCGCAGTCCGGCACGAGCCGCGCCTTTTCCGCACGCACCCGCTCCGTCATCTCCCGGATGGTCGCCTCGTTGAAGTTCACGTTCGTGACCGTGGTGAACAGGCCGTCGATCATCAGCCGCCAGGTGGTCTCGTTGACCCCGGAGGCCGTGTCCGCCGCCCGGGCCAGCCCGATCAGCGCTCCGGTCAGCTCATCCTGATCCTTCGCCGCACCGGCGGTCTTGCCGCAGACGCCCGCCTTGCCGGTACATCCAGTGCAGCCCGCCGTCTGCTCGCACTGAAAACAAAACATCTTGTGCTCCATTTTGGTCCTCGCTTTCCTTCCGTTCGGTCCAGTTTTCCCCACCTGCAAAGATTTGATTCCGATCCGGCGGGCTTTCTTCACTCTGACGCCCCGATCATACCAGGGCCGGCGGCATAAGTCTGTTGTATTTCCAACAAAACCGGCAAAAAAACGGCAGGCATCTCCGGATACCTGCCGGGTCTCGGTGCGGGGAAGCGATCCATCCCCGTCAATCCCACAGGGACGAAAAATGAAGGCGGTAGAATTCTGCCATTTCCTCCCCCTCGTCCGTAAGATGGTCCCGGATATAATTTGCGGTCTCCTTCTGCTTCGCCGGGTCCAGCTCCGCATATCTGTGGATGACCAGATCGCCCTGCGCCTCTTCCCGCAGAATTTCGCTGTACACGTCGGCAATGTGCTCACACTGCGATATGGGAACATCCCGCTCGCTCTCCCAGGAGTGCCCCTTCCCGCGGGTCATGCCGTCCGCCGAATCCAGAACATAAATGTAACCCTGCCGGCCCTTGTAGAGGGTCTCCAACTGATCGGGAAAGCGTTCCAGATAGTGCTGCCTGCCGTCCGCCCCGACACCCATTGTGACGAAATTCTCGCCCCTGGTCCGGCAGCAGACCAGCGCATAGCATCGGTCCTCGCTGAAATAGGCGACCGGTTTTCCGGTCGAATGGGATTTTGAATTCGCCCTGATCATGCGCAGCCCGGGAATGCAGGAACCGTGATACAGCATAAGACCCCTCCCAATTTTTTCCAGCTTCCATTATAGCATCCGAAAAAGCGCCGCACAACCGAAGATCCGCCGTGATTTTGAGAAGCAAACTCCCCGCCTGCCCAAAAGGGCAACCGGGGAGCTTGGTGCGGGTAACAGGGCTCGAACCTGCACGCCAGAAGCACGAGAACCTAAATCTCGCATGTCTGCCAGTTCCATCATACCCGCATTGGTGGAATTAGTGTACCACGAAACGCCGCCGCTGTCAAACAGGGCAGGGAAGTTTGGGGCGGCTGGGCGCGGAATTTCGTGCCCAGCCGCCGCTTTCTTGGATTTTGCACAAACCCTCCAGGATGCAGGGCACAGTTTCCTGTGAAAACCCGCTTGACAGGGCGGGGCGGATTGAGTAAAATAGATGTTGGATTAGTTTGCAGAGCGCAGGCTTTTCGGGGAGGCCCGCGCATCTGTTGCTTTTTCTCAGGCATACCCAAAATCAAGAAAAGGAGGTGTGTCGAGTCATTATGGATCCTTTGTATATCATCCTGCCCCTTGCAGGTTTTATTCTTGGTGCCGTTATCTTCTTTTTACTCGGTATCGCATACCGCAAGCGCAACGCCGAACGGGAAATCGGCAGCGCAGAAACAGAAGCGACCCGCATCCTGAACGACGCGATCAAGAGCAGCGAAGCCAAAAAGCGCGAAATGCTGCTGGAAGCCAAGGAAGAAATCCATAAATCTCGCACAGAATACGAACGGGAGGTCAAGGACCGCCGCGCCGACCTCCAGCGCCAGGAGCGCCGCCTTCAGCAGAAGGAGGAGTCCCTGGACAAAAAGCTGGACGCCCACGAAAAGAAAGAGGACGAGCTGACCAAGCGGATGCAGCAGATCGCTGCCCAGCAGGAAGAGGTCGCCCAGATCAAGCGCGGCCAGCTGGAAATGCTGGAGAAGATCTCCGGCCTGACGCAGGACGAGGCCAAGAAGTACCTGCTCGACAACGTGGAGGCCGACGTCCGCCACGAGACCGCCATGAAGATCAAGGAGATCGAGGCGCAGATGAAGGAGGAGGCCGATCAGCGCGCCCGCGAGATCATCACCATCGCCATCCAGCGCTGCGCCGCCGACCATGCGGCGGAAGCCACGGTCTCCGTCGTCTCGCTGCCCAACGACGAAATGAAGGGCCGCATCATCGGCCGCGAGGGCCGGAACATCCGCACGCTCGAGACCATCACCGGCGTGGACCTCATCATTGACGATACCCCGGAGGCCATCACCGTGTCCTCCTTCGACCCTGTGCGGCGTGAGATCGCCCGGCTGGCCCTGGAGAAGCTCATCGCCGACGGCCGCATCCATCCGACCCGCATCGAGGACATGGTGGAGAAGGCCCGCCGCGAGGTGGAGCACACCATCAAGCAGGAGGGCGAGCGCGCCGTCTTCGAGACCGGCATCCACAACCTCCATCCGGAGCTTGTGAAGCTGCTGGGCCGCCAGAAGTACCGCACGTCCTACGGCCAGAACGTCCTGAACCACTCCATTGAGGTGGCGCACATCGCCGGTCTGCTGGCCAGCGAGCTGGGCGTCGATGTCCAGATGGCCAAGCGCGCCGGTCTGCTGCATGACCTCGGCAAGTCCGTGGACCACGAGATGGAGGGCTCCCACATCCAGCTCGGCGCAGAGCTGGCGCGGAAGTACAAGGAAAATCCCATCATCATCAACGCCATTGAGGCCCATCACGGCGACGTCGAGTGCAAGAGCATCATCGCCTGCCTCGTCCAGGCCGCCGACGCCATCTCCGCCGCCCGCCCCGGCGCGCGCCGCGAGAATGTGGAGAACTATATCCGCCGGCTCGAGAAGCTGGAGGAGCTGACCGGTTCCTACCCCGGCGTCGAGAAGGCTTACGCCATCCAGGCGGGCCGCGAGGTTCGTGTCATGGTCAAGCCCGAGGACGTCTCCGAGGACAACATGATCCTCATGGCCCGGGACCTGGCCAAGAAGATCGAGGCCGAGCTCGAATACCCCGGCCAGATCAAGGTCAACGTCATCCGCGAGACCAAGGCCGTCGAATACGCCAAGTAAATTTTTGCCCTTAAGCCGCCGGTCGAAAGGCCGGCGGCTTTTCCTCGCCGGGCGCGCCTTTTGCGCCGCCCGGCGGTTGTTTTTTTGTCCGGGAACCGGTATAATGGAGAAAAACCCAAAGGAGGTACCCGGGATGGAATTGCGGGTCCTGACGGTGGGCGACGTGGTCGGACCGGCCGGCGTCGCCTTCCTTGGAAAACGACTGCGCGCACTCAAGCGCGAGAAGCACATCGGCTTCTGCATCGTCAACGGCGAGAACGCCTCCATGGTCGGCATGACGCCCGCCCAGGCCGAGGCCATCTTCGACGCCGGGGCCGACGTCATCACCCTCGGCAACCACATCTGGAACCGGCGGGAGATCATTCCCTACCTCGAGGATTCGGTCTACGTGCTGCGCCCCGCCAACGTTGCCCCGCAGCTGCCAGGCATCGGCTTCCATGTCTACGACACCGCCGCCGGGCCACTGGCCGTCGTCAACCTGCTGGGCCGCTGCGGCATGGACTTCGGGCCGGACAACCCCTTCCTGCTGGCGGAAAAGCTGCTGAAGCAGCTGGGCACCCGGCGCATCCTCGTCGAAATTCATGCCGAGGCCACCTCGGAAAAGCTGGCCATGGGCTATATGCTGGACGGCCGCGTCTCCGCCGTCTACGGCACCCATACCCACGTGCCAACGGCGGACCTCCAGATTCTGCCCGGCGGCACGGGCTACGTCACGGACCTGGGCATGACCGGCCCCAGCCGCTCCGTCCTCGGCGTCAACCCGAAGCAGTCCATCGCCGCCTTCCGCGGGGACCTCACATCCCGCTACGAGCAGGCCCCCGGCCCCTGCAAGCTGGAGGGCGCCGTCTTCACGCTGGACGGCGCCTCCGGAAAGACCGTCGCCGTTGAAAGGGTGTTTCTCCATGATTAAATTTCTGCACGCCGCGGACTTCCACCTCGACGCGCCCTTTTCCTCCCTGAGCCAAGAGACCGCCGCCCAGCGGCGGCGGGAGCAGCGCGAGGCCGTCTTTCAGCTCGTGGACCGCTGCAACGCGGCGGACTGCGATCTTCTGCTCCTCGCCGGAGACCTGCTGGACAGTGACGGGGCCTGGCCCGAGACCGTCGAGGCCCTGACGGAGGCCTTCGGGCGCTGCCGCGCGCAGATCTTCCTCTCGCCAGGCAACCATGACCGCTACATCCCCGGCAGCCCCTATGAGACCACCGTCTGGCCGGACAACGTTCACATCTTCTCCCGGAACCGGCCGGAACCGGTGGCGCTGCCGGAGCTGGGCTGCGTCGTCTGGGGCGCGGCCTTCACGTCCATGGACTGCCCGCCGCTGCTGGAGGGCTTCCATGTGCAGGACCCGGAGCTGTGCAATCTTATGGTCCTCCACGGCGAGGTCCGTGCGAACTCAAATTACAATCCCATCACCGAGGCGCAGATCGCCGCCTCGGGCCTTGCCTACCTGGCCCTGGGCCACAATCACCAGTGCGGAGGACCGCTGCGCGCCGGGGACACGGTCTACGGCTGGCCCGGCTGCCTCATGGGCCACGGCTTCGACGAGACCGGCAGGAAGGGCTATTTCCTTGGTGAGATCACCGACCGGGGCGCGGTCTCCGTCCGCTTCGAGCCGCTGCCGGGCCGCCGCTACGAGGTGCTGCACCTGGAGGCGGGAGCCGACGCCGCCGCGGCCATTGAGGCCGCCATCCCGCCGGACGCCGCCCGGGATATCTACCGCATCTACCTGGAGGGCGAGGCTGAGGCCCCGGACTGCCGGGCGCTCTGCCGCCGCTTTGCGCCGCGGTTCTTTGGCCTGACGGTCCGCGACCATACCCGCCCGCCGGTGGACCTCTGGGCCTCCGCCGGGGAGGACACGCTGAAGGGCCTCTACCTGCGGGCATTGAAAGCCCGCTACGACCGCGAGACCGACGAGGCGGTCCGTGCACAGCTGGCCATGGCCGCGCGCTTCGGCCTGGCCGCCATGGAGGGGAGGGAAGCGCCGTGAAAATTCTTCGGATGCAGGCCACCTTCGGGCGGCTGGAACGGGCGGAGCTGTGCCTCCGGCCCGGCCTCAACGTGCTGGAGCTGCCCAACGAGGGCGGCAAGTCCACCTGGTGCGCCTTCCTGCTGGCCATGTTCTATGGAATCGACACAGCGGAGCGCGCCAGCAAGGGCACCGTGCCGGACAAGACGCGCTACAAGCCCTGGAGCGGCGCGGCCATGGAGGGCCGCATGGACCTCGAATGGCAGGGCCGCCGCATCACCCTGGAGCGCACGAGCCGGGGCCGCGCCCCCCTGGGCGAGTTCCGCGCCTATGAGACGGAGAGCGGCCAGCCCGTCCGGGAGCTGACCGCGGCGAACTGCGGCCTTCTGCTGCTGGGCGTGGAGAAGGCCGTCTTCTCCCGCAGCGCCTTTCTGCGCCAGAACGGCCTCGCCGTGACCCAGGACGGCGCGCTGGAGCGCCGTCTCAGCGCCCTGGTCTCCACCGGCGAGGAGACCGTGTCCTACTCCGAGACCGAGCGACGGCTGCGCGACTGGAAAAATGCCTGCCGCCACAACCAGACCGGCGTGCTCCCGGAGCTGGAGCGCGAGCGCAGTGCCCTTCGGGACGCAGAGGAGCAGCTCCGCACGCTCCAGCAGCAGGTCGTGACGCTCCGCGCCCGGGAGGAGGAGCAGACCGCTGTCCAGCGGCAGCTCCAGTCCGTCCTCCGCCGCCTCGACGCTGAGGAGGCCCGCCGCCGTCAAACCGAGCTGGCCGAGGCCAAGACCGAAGCCGAAGACCTGGCCACCCAGGCCGCCGGGGCCGAAAAGGCCGCTGCCGGGCTGCCCG
>CALICR010000129.1 GCA_938049125.1 uncultured Clostridia bacterium | reverse complement strand
ATCTGCTGGATGAGCTCCGGCTGCTGGACGACCGGGAGGCGGCCCGCCAGATCGTGGAAAAGGGCGCCGCCCGCGGCTACGGCCGCGCCCGGGTCCGCCAGATGCTCTATGAAAAGGGCATCGGCCGGGACCTCTGGGACGAGGCGCTCGCGGCCCTGCCGGAGCCGGACGGAGCGGTGGACCGCTACCTCGCGGCCCATCTCGCGCCCGGCGCGGACCGGAAGGAAATCAAAAAAGTCACCGACGCTTTGCAGCGCCGCGGCTACGGCTGGGAGGACATCCGGGCCGGGCTCAGCCGCTGCCGGGCGCAGTGGGAGGAGGAATAGCATGGCGACGGTATCGATGATCTCACTCGGCTGCGCCAAAAACCAGGTCAATGCGGAGCAGATGCTCTTCCGGCTTCAGGAGGCCGGTTACCGGGTCTCCGGCGAGCCGGACGGCGCGGACCTGGTCATCGTCAACACCTGCGGCTTCATCGACGCGGCCAAGGAGGAGGCCATTGCCAACATCCTCCAGATGGCGGAGCTGAAGCAGGAGGGCCGGCTGGGGAAAATTTTGGTCACCGGCTGCCTGGCCCAGCGCTACCAGAACGAAATTTTGCAGGAGATGCCCGAGGTGGACGGCGTCCTCGGCACGGGCAGCTACTATGACATTGCCTCCGCCGCAGCCCGGGTGCTCTCGGGCCGGGTCGTGGAGGAGTACGGCGACATCAACGCCCCCGCCGACGAGGCGGGCCGCATCCTGACGACGCCGGGCTACTACGCCTATCTGACCATCGCCGAGGGCTGCGACAACCACTGCGCCTACTGCATCATCCCGAAGCTCCGGGGCAAGTACCGCAGCCGCGCCATGGAGGACATCCTCCGGGAGGCGCGGGCACTGGCGGAGCGGGGCGTGCGGGAGCTCATCGTCGTGGCCCAGGACACGAGCCGCTACGGCATGGACCTCACGGGCCGTCATATGCTGCCGGAGCTGCTCCACAGGCTGGCGGAGATCGACGGCATCCACTGGATCCGCATCCACTACCTCTATCCCGAGGACACGACGGATGAGATCATCGACGCCGTCGCCTCCGAGGAGAAGGTAGTCAAGTACCTCGACATCCCGATCCAGCACGTCAACGACCGCATCCTGAAAAAGATGAACCGCCGCGGCACGAGGGCGGAGCTGGAGACCCTGTTCCGCAAGCTGCGCGAGCGCATCCCCGGCGTCGTGCTGCGCACGAGCCTCATCACCGGCCTGCCCGGCGAGGGAGAGGCGGAGTTTGAAGAGCTGTGCGAATTCCTGCGGGAATTCCGGCTGGAGCGGGCCGGGGCCTTCGTGTTCTCCCCCGAGGAGGGCACCGCTGCGGCGAAGATGGACTACCCGCCCCGGGAGGACGCGGAGCGCCGCGCCGAGGTCCTGACGGAGCTGCAGGCGGGCGTCATGGAGGAATTCAGCGAGAGCCTGGTGGGCGAGACGCTGGAGGTGCTCTGCGAGGGCTTCGACGAGGAGACGGGCCTTTGGTACGGCCGGTCCTACGCCGACTCGCCGGACATCGACGGCCGGGTCTTCTTCACCAGCGAGACGCGGCGGACGCCGGGTGAATTCGTGAGGGTCTTCATCGGCGATACAGAGGACGGCGACCCCGTGGGCGCCGCCGTGACGGAGGAATAAGCAATGACAACTGCGAGCAAAATTACCCTGGCCCGGGTCGTGATGATCCCGGTCTTCATGACCCTGCTGCTGCTGGGCTACCAGTACTGGGCCTTCGGCGTCTTCGTCCTGGCCAGCCTGACGGATATGGTGGACGGCTATGTGGCGCGGCACTACAATCAGGTGTCCGACTTCGGCAAATTTGTGGACCCGCTGGCGGACAAGCTGCTGGTGGTGTCCTGCATCCTGGTCTTCACCGAGTGGGGCCGGTTCCCGTCCTGGGCCACCATGATCGTCCTGGCCCGGGAGTTCGCCGTCACCGGTCTCAGGCTCATCGCCGTGGAGAACGGCCGCGTCATTGCGGCGGGCTGGTCCGGCAAGATCAAGACCGCCTGCACCATGACGGGCCTCTGCCTTATGCTGCTGTTTCCAGGCAAGGTGCTGGATCTCGCGGTCATGCTGGTCATCGTGGTGACGACGCTGTACTCCGGCGTGGAGTATTTCGTGAAAAACTGGGATGTGCTGGGCCTTTCTGGCCATGCGCCCCGGGGCTGAGTCCTGTTGAAACTGGAGGAATCATCTATGTATCTCTATAATTCCGCGACCCACAAGAAGGAGCTGTTTCAGCCCAACCATCCGGACATCGTGAAAATGTACACCTGCGGCCCGACGGTCTACCACTTTGCCCACATCGGCAACCTCCGCAGCTACATCATGGAGGACGTGCTGGAGAAGTACCTGCGCTACGCGGGCTACAACGTCAAGCGCGTCATGAATATCACCGACGTCGGACACCTGACCTCCGACGCCGACGAGGGCGAGGACAAGATGCTCAAGGGCGCGAAGCGCGAGCACAAGTCCGTCATGGAGATCGCCAAGTTCTACACGGACGCCTTCTTCGAGGACTGCCGCAAGCTGAACATCAAGCGGCCCGACGTCGTCGAGCCGGCCACGAACTGCATCGACGAGTATATCAAGATCATCACCCGGCTGCTGGAGAAGGGCTACGCCTACCAGGCCGGCGGCAACGTCTACTTCGACACGAGCAAGCTGGAGAAGTACTACATCTTCAACGACCACGACGAGGAGAACCTGGCCGTGGGCGTCCGCGAGGGTGTTGAGGAGGACACGAACAAGAAGAACAAAAACGACTTCGTCCTCTGGTTCACGAAGTCCAAGTTCGAGGACCAGGCGCTCAAGTGGGATTCCCCCTGGGGTGTCGGCTATCCCGGCTGGCACATCGAGTGTTCCGGCATCTCCATGAAATACCTGGGCGAGGACCTGGACATCCACTGCGGCGGCATCGACAATGCCTTCCCGCACCACACCAACGAGATTGCCCAGTCCGAGAGCTACCTCGGCCACAAGTGGTGCAACTACTGGTTCCATGTGCTGCACCTCAACACGAACGACGGCAAGATGTCCAAGTCCAAGGGCGAGTTCCTGACGGTCTCCCTGCTGCAGTCCAAGGGCTACGACCCGCTGGTCTATCGCTTCTTCTGCCTCCAGTCTCACTACCGCAAGAACCTGGTGTTCACCTACGAGAACCTTGACAATGCGGCGGCGGCCTATAAAAAGCTCATCGAGAAGATCGCCGCGCTGAAGCCCGCCGACGGCGAGACCGTGGACGAGAAGGCTCTCGAAGCGCTGAAGGCCCGGTTCTGCAAGGCCATGGACGCGGACCTCAACACGTCCCTCGCCATCACGGCCCTCTACGACGTGCTCAAGGCCAAAACGAACGACGCCACGAAGCTGGCGGCGCTCCGGGACTTCGACCGTGTTATGTCCCTGGACCTGCTGGGCCACGCCGATGCGTTCCGGGCGGAGCAGCAGAAGGCCGAGGCCGAGGAGGAGCACGATCCGGTCATCGACGGGATGCTGGCGGACCGCGCCGCGGCCAAGAAGGCGAAGAACTTCGCCGAGGCCGACCGCATCCGCGACGAGCTGAAGGCCATGGGCATTGAGATCATCGATACGCCCCAGGGCGCCAAGTGGAAGCGCATCTGAGAAAAACCGAACCGGGCGGAGGCGGGGAACAGCCCGCGTCCGCCCGTGCTGTAAGGAGCAAGCCATGAAACTGATGATTCTTGACGGGAACAGCATGATGAACCGCGCCTTTTACGGTGTGAAGCTGCTGTCCACCCGGGAGGGCCTCTATACGAACGCGGTGTTCGGCTTCCTGAACATCCTCGAAAAGATGCGCCACGAGGAGGAGCCGGACGCCCTCTGCGTGACCTTCGACCTGCGCGCGCCTACCTTCCGCCACCTGCGCTACGATGGCTACAAGGCCACGCGGCACCCGATGCCCGAGGAGCTGGCGGCCCAGATGCCGCTCATCAAGGAGGTCCTCACGGCCATGCGCATCCCCATTTACGCCGCGGAGGGCTGGGAGGCCGACGACGTGCTGGGCACTGTGGGCAAGCGCTGCTGCGCCGCGGGCTGGGAGTGCGTCGTCGTGACCGGCGACCGGGACAGCCTTCAGCTCATCGACTCCTGCGTCCGCGTCAAGCTCATCATCTCCCGCCCCGG
The DNA here is from genome assembly GCA_938049125.1 of uncultured Clostridia bacterium. Lineage (GTDB taxonomy): Bacteria > Bacillota > Clostridia > Oscillospirales > Oscillospiraceae > RGIG3159. The sequence goes on along the minus strand of CALICR010000129.1, from coordinate 8,048 downwards.
CCAGACCACGGCAACGCGCTACGACGAGGACACGTTCCGGGCGGAGTACGGCTTTGACCCCATCCATCTCATCGACCTCAAGGCCCTGATGGGCGACAGCTCCGACAACATCCCCGGCGTTGCCGGGGTCGGCCCGAAAACGGCCAAGGACCTCCTCAGCCGCTTCGGCACCCTGGAGGGCGTCTACGCCCACCTGAACGAGATCAAGGACTCGGTGCGCAAAAAGCTGGAGGCCAGCCGGGACAACGCCTTCCTCTCCTATGAGCTGGCCACCATCCGCTGCGATGCGCCGGTGGACTTCCGGCCCGAGGACTGCCTGGTGCAGGAGCCGGACCGGCCCGCCCTGCGCGCTCTCTTTGAAAAGCTGGAGTTTGTTCGCATGATCGACAAGTACCATCTGCGGGACGCGGTGCCGGAGCCGGAGCCCGCGGCGGAGACGCCCCGGTGCGCCGAGCTGCCGGAGCCGGAGGGCGTCCGGGCGCTCTGCTTCTCGCCGGACGGCGCACGCTTCGCCGCCGCGGCAGAGGACGGCGCCTGTGAGCGGGAGACCGCCGCGGAGCGCAGCTACCTCGTGACGCTGCTCAGCCAGGCGGACCTGGTCGCCGCGGACAGCAAGGCGCTCTTCCGGACGCTGGATCGCCTGGGCCTGCCCCGGCCCGGCGCCTGCTTCGACGCGGCCCTGGCGGGCTACGTGCTGAACCCGTCGGAGAGCGACTTTTCCGTCTCCCGGCTGGCGGCGCGGTACCTCTCCCGGGAGGTGCCCGGGGCGCTTCCGGCGGAGGCGTCGGCGCTGCTGGCGCTCCGGCCCGTGCTGCGGGAGCGGCTGGCGCAGGGGAGCCTCGGACAGGTCTATGACGCCATCGACCTGCCGCTTTGCCGTGTGCTGGCGGATATGGAGGAGGCGGGCGTCCTCGTGGACCGGGAGCAGCTGCTGCGCTTCGGCGAAATGCTGTCCGGCCGCATCGATGCGCTCCGGCAGGCCATCTATGCTGCGGCGGGCGAGGAATTCAACATCAATTCCACCAAAAAACTGGCGGAAGTTTTGTTTGAAAAGCTGGAGCTGCCGCCGGTCAAGAAGACGAAGACGGGCTACTCCACCAACGCCGAGGTCCTGGAAAAGCTCCGGGGCCGCCACCCGATCATCGAGCAGATTTTAGAGTTCCGGCAGCTCACGAAGCTCAAGTCCACCTACGCCGACGGCCTCCTCAAGGTCATCGCCCCGGACGGGCGTATCCACACCACGTTCCAGAACATGGTGACGGCCACGGGCCGCCTCTCCTCCACGGACCCGAACCTCCAGAACATCCCGGTCCGCACGGAACTGGGCAGCGAGATTCGGAAGATGTTCGTGCCCCGGCCCGGCTGGGTGTTCGTGGACGCGGACTACAGCCAGATCGAGCTGCGCGTTCTCGCCCACATCGCGGACGACGACGCCATGTGCGAGGCCTTCCGGAGCGGCGCGGACTTCCACACGGTGACGGCGTCCCAGGTTTTCGGCGTGCCCGTGGAGGACGTGACGCCTCTCATGCGCCGCAGTGCCAAGGCAGTCAACTTCGGCATCGTCTACGGCATCTCCAAATGGTCCCTCTCCGAGGACCTGGGCGTCTCGGTGCAGGAGGCCGACGCCTACATCTCGAGCTATCTGGAACGCTTCTCCGGCGTCCGGGCCTATATGCACGACATCGTGGCCTCGGCCAAGGCCCAGGGCTACGTGACGACGCTCTACGGCCGCCGTCGTTACCTGCCGGAGCTGAAAAACAGCAATTTCAACATCCGCTCCATGGGCGAACGCATCGCCCTCAACACGCCCATCCAGGGCACTGCCGCCGACATCATCAAGATCGCCATGCTGCGGGTCTCCGCGGCGCTGCGCCGGGCGGAGCTGGAGGCACGGCTGGTGCTCCAGGTCCACGACGAGCTGATCGTCGAGTGCCCCGCGGCCGAGGCGGAGCAGGTCCGCGCCCTGGTCCGGCAGGAGATGGAGCAGAGCGCGTCCCTCCGGGTCCCGCTGGTGGCCGAGGCGAAGGCGGGAAAGAGCTGGTACGAGGCGAAATGATGGAGATTCGGGAACTGACAGAGGCCCGGGTGCCCGCGGTGGCGGCGCTGGAGCGCGCCTGCTTCTCCGCGCCCTGGAGCGAGAGCTCCATCCGGAGCGAGCTGGATAACCCCCTGAGCCTCTGGCTGACGGCGGAGGAGGACGGGCGGCTGCTGGGCTATGTGGGCAGCCAGACCGTGCTGGGGGAGAGCGATATGCTGAACCTGGCGGTGGTGGAGGACTGCCGCCGCCGCGGCGTGGGCCGGGCCCTCTGCGAAGCCCTCTGCGCCGCCCTGCGGGCGAGGGGGTCCCACGGCCTGACGCTGGAGGTGCGCGTCTCCAACGCTCCGGCCCGGGCGCTCTATGAGGCCCTGGGCTTCCGGTCTGTGGGCCGCCGCCCGCGCTACTATGTCCGCCCCGCGGAGGACGCGGAGCTGTATCGAAGGGAGCTTTGACCATGAACATTTTAGCCGTGGAGTCCTCCTGCGACGAGACCGCCGTCGCAGTGGTGCGGGACGGGCGGGAGGTCCTTGCGGACTGCATCGCCTCCCAGGTGGCGCTCCACCGGGAATATGGCGGCGTCGTGCCGGAGATTGCCTCCCGGAAGCACATCGAGGCCATCTACGCCCTGGCCGACGAGGCCCTGGACCGGGCGGACCTCCGCCGGGCGGACATCGACGCCGTGGCCGTCACCTATGCGCCGGGCCTCATCGGGGCCGTGCTGGTGGGCGTCAACTTTGCCAAGGCTGCTGCCTATGCCCTCGGTGTGCCGGTCATCCCGGTCCACCATCTCAAGGGACACATCGCGGCCAACTACCTGGCCTATCCGGAGCTGAAGCCGCCCTTCCTCTGCCTTGTTGTGTCTGGCGGGCATACGATGATCGTGGACGTTCGGGACTATACGGACCTCCGCATCCTCGGCACGACCCGGGACGACGCAGCGGGGGAGTGCTTCGACAAGGTGGCCCGGGTCCTCGGGATGCCCTATCCCGGCGGCGCGGCCCTGGACCGCACGGCCCGGCGCGGCGACGACCGGAAGTACGCCATGCCCCAGGCGAAGCTCAACGGCAACCCGCTGGATATGTCCTTCTCGGGTCTCAAGACGGCCACGCTGAACCTCATCCACAACTGCGAGCAGCGCGGCGAGGAACTGGATATCCCTTCGCTGAGCGCCAGCTTCTGCCGCGCCGTCAGCGAGACGCTGGTGCCGCGGACCATGACGGCCCTGCGGGACCTCGGCTACCGGAAGCTGGCCATCGCCGGCGGCGTCGCGGCCAACTCCCGTATCCGCGCCGACTTTGAGCGGGCCTGTGCCGGGTGCGGCGCGGCGCTCTACGCCCCGCCCCTCTCCCTCTGCGGCGACAACGGGGCCATGATCGGCGCACAGGGTTATTATGAGTACCTGGCGGGCCACACGGCGGGCCAGGACCTCAATGCCTACGCCACAAAAAGCATCCTCGGGGAACAAATGTGACCCGCTTTTGCAGGACGGAGTCTCCGTCCTGCAATTCTTTTTTCCACAGCGTCCCGGCGTGTAAAAAAGACGAAAATAGGTTATGTCAACATGTGGAAAGCGTGAACCAGGTGGATAACCTGGGGAAGCCCCGTGGAAAATAGAGGGAAATCCAAAAATAGCTGGGCAGTTTCCGCCCGGTTCTGTGGACAAACCTGTGCACAGTGTTGATAACTCTGCACATGGTAAATTACGGAGCGAGTTATGGTAAACTCGCGGGGAAACAGAAACGGCCGCGCCGCGTGCGGATTTTGACCGAAGCCGCCGCCGCGATGCACGGCGTGCTTTTTGAAATTCCTGTTGACGAACGGCAAAAAGTGTGATATCATAGATTGCGTTGGAAAATCCCATTTGCTAATGTAGCTCAGTCGGTAGAGCAGCTGATTCGTAATCAGCAGGTCGTGTGTTCGAGTCACATCATTAGCTCCAGAAACGGCGGAAATCCTCGGATTTCCGCCGTTTTTGTATGCTTTGAAGATTTTTCTGCCTCTGCCAGCGCCGTCCAATCCCGGACGGCGCTGCTGTTTTCCATTCGATTTCCTTATCTGAGGATTCGAAAAGAGAAATTGAAACCTGCCCCTTTGGGGCGTATAATAGACACAAAAATCGGAAAGGAGCTTTGCGATGGATCGCATCAAAAAGAATCTGGGCTTCGGCTTCATGCGTCTGCCCATGAAGGACGGCGAGGTGGACATCCCCGAGACGACGAAGATGGTGGACGCCTTCCTGGACGCCGGGTTCAACTACTTCGATACGGCCCACGGCTATACCCAGGGCAAGAGCGAGACGGCCCTGCGGACCTACCTCACCAGCCGCTATCCCCGGGACCGCTTCGTTCTGACAGACAAGCTGACGGCGAACTTCTTCAAGACCGAGGCGGACATCCGGCCCCTCTTCGCGCACCAGCTGGCGGCCTGTGGCGTGGACTACTTCGACTTCTACCTGATGCATGCCCAGGGCGCGGTGAACTATGATCACTTCAAGGCCTGCCGGGCCTATGAGACGGCCTTCGCGCTCAAGGCGGAAGGCTGGATCCGCCACGTGGGCATCTCCTTCCACGACCGCCCCGAGCTGCTGGAGCAGATCCTGACGGAGTATCCGGACATCGAGGCTGTGCAGCTCCAGCTCAACTACGCGGACTTCGACGATCCGGCAATCCAGAGCCGGAAGTGCTACGAGGTCTGCCGAAAATTCGGCAAGCCCGTCCTCGTCATGGAGCCGGTCAAGGGCGGCAACCTCGTGAACCTGCCCGAGAACGCGAAGGCGGTCCTGGATGCCCTGCACGGCGGCAGTCCTGCCAGCTACGCAATTCGCTTCGCCGCGGGCTTCCCGGGCATTACCATGGTCCTCTCGGGCATGAGCACCCTGGAGCAGGTGCGGGACAACACGTCCTTTATGGCGGACTTCAAGCCCCTGGACGAGCGGGAGCAGGCCGCCGTGGTGCAGGTCCAGGCCATCCTCCGGGGCAAGCACCTGATCCCCTGCACCTCCTGCCGTTACTGCACCGACGGATGTCCCCGGCACATCTCCATCCCGGACCTCTTCGCCGTCATGAACATGAAGCAGATCTACCGCGACTGGAACGCGGACTACTACTATCGTGACGTCCATACGGCCCCGGGCCGCCGGGCCTCGGACTGCCTGAAATGCGGCAAGTGCGAGAAGGTCTGCCCGCAGCACCTGCCCATCCGGCAGCTGCTGGAGGACGTGGCGAAGGAACTCGAGAAGAAGTAAAAGAAAGGGGGTTGGGCCGGTGAGGCAGCTTCGGGTGCTTTTTTGGGCCTTCCTGCGGATCGGAGCCTTTACCTTCGGCGGCGGCTATGCCATGGTCGCGCTGCTGGAGGATGAATTTGTAACAAAGAAGCAGTGGATCGGCCGGGAGGAGTTCCTCGACATGGTCGCCATCGCCGAATCGACGCCGGGGCCGGTGGCCATCAACAGTGCGACCTACATCGGCTATCGAGTGGCCGGCGTGGCCGGGTCTGCCGCGGCGACGCTGGCGGTGTCGCTGCCCTCCTTCGTGACGATCTACCTCATTTCACTGTTTTTTGATCAATTTCTCAGTTTGCGCCTGGTCCACTGCGCCTTCCGAGGCATCCAGGCCGCGGTGATCTACCTGATCTTCACGGCGGGCCTGCGGATGCTGCGGGCGCTGCCGGGCACCGGGCTGGACCGCTGTCTTCTCATCCTGGTGTTCTGCGCCACGGCGGGCGCGTCGCTCTGCGCCGTCAGCCTCTCGTCCATCTGCGTCATTCTGCTCTGCGGGGCGGCGGGCGTCTGCGCCTACCTCTGGCGGCGGCTGCGGGAGAGTGGGCGGAACGCATGATCTACTGGAAGCTCTTTCTCAGCTTTTTGCAGATCGGGGCCGTGTCCTTCGGCGGCGGCTACGGCATGATTTCCCTGGTCCGGGAGACGGTGCTGCAGAACGGCTGGCTGACGGAGCCGGAGTTTCTCAGCTTCATCGCCGTGTCCGAGTCCACGCCCGGCCCGCTGGCCGTCAATATGGCGACGTTCATCGGCTCCTCCCAGGGCGGCCTGCTGGGCAGCTTTCTGGCGACGCTGGGCGTCGTGCTGCCGTCCTTCTGCATCATCCTGCTGATCGCTGCGGTGATCCGGAACCTGCTGCGCTTCTCCGGCGTGGCGGCCTTCCTCTCCGGCGTACGACCCTGCGTGGTGGCGCTGATCCTCTCAACGGCCCTGACCATGGGCCTCAGCACGTTCCTGGGCGTCAGCAAAATTGGAGACGCCGTCGCCCCGGACTGGCGCGGCCTCGCCATCCTGGCCGTCCTCGCGGGCATCCACCTGATCTGCACCCGCCGGAAAAAGTCCGCCCCCTCGCCAATCCTGATGATCGTAATCTCCGCCGCCCTGGGTATGCTGCTCTACCGGTAAACAAAGCCCCGGAAATCCCAAAAAACGGGTTTCCAGGGCTTTCTGCTGTTGAAGTGGAAAAAACTGACCGCAGAGAGCACGGAGCAGGGGCTGCAAGGATCCAAAGCTCTATCGGTCGGTTGTACTGACAAAAATAGACTCTGAGGTCCTGGGGACATCAGATACGGAAAAAACCGCAGCGCCGGTGTCCCTGCTCCCAGAGTCTACAGGACCTGAGGTCATGGAGGCGGGGGTTCCCGGGAAAACCGGTAATGTGCCGTCTCTGGTCTCGGAGTCTGGCATAGCCGAGGTCCTGGGGACAACGTCTGCCAGCAATGCTGGAGGTCCCTCGTCCCTGCTCTCGGCTTCTGCCATCAGCCTACGCCAGCTTTCCGAACATGTCAACCCTGCCGACGGGCGTTTTCTGAAAAATGATACCAAAGAAGGAAGGGGCAACGGACAGCCATGTTCTGATCGGCGCGGCGCGGAACAGCGCCGGGGAGCTTTCCGTGGTTCGGTCCGTTGTGAATCGGTTCCGCAATGAGGTCACGTCCATGGACGTCCTTTATGCCATGAGCGCAAAAAAGGAACCGGCTGCATTGCTGCCCAGACTCGCAGAAAATTCCGCTATCCGTACCGATTCCACCATCAGTATACGCAAACTTCTCGACTATGTCAATGAATATGTCCCCGACGCACTGCCCGAAGGGGCCCTCCGGCACTTTGGATATGGCGCACGACCAGCGGGGACGCTCGGCGAAAGCGCGCTGTTCCAGGAGCGCGACACGGTCTCTCAGGAAATCGCGACGCTGCAGCGGGACCTGCGGCAGATGCGGGCGGAGCTTCTGATCGGCAATGCCTCAGACGGGCGCAAGTACCTTTACGATATTGTGAACATAAAAGAAAACACCGCCAATGCGCTTGACCTCAGATACAAGGAGGCCAGAAAGGGCAGCTATAAGGCCGCCACGCAAGGCAGTGTTTCCGATAGGGTTTCGCAGTTCAGCGGTGCAAATAGCTCCGATGCAACGTCCGAAAACGGGTCTGCAAGTGCTCCTAACAGTAAAATAGCACAGGACAAGGGCGGAAATCAAGGGAGAATTCCGTTAGAGACACTTTTTTGTGATTGGCTTCGGGGAACAGAGGGGCGGCCATGGGTACCCTGCGTAGGCATCTGACGTGGTGCATGCTGTGCGCAGTTGGCTCCTTAGAGACACAGAAAAAGAGAGCCGGTCGACACAAGGTCCTCGCGCCGGCACGAAGTCGGACAGCGAACCACAGCTCTCTGCTGTCAGCATATCCGATTTCCTCAAGATTGTCAACAGTACCTATCATGGATTTTTGCCGAATGAAGTGACTGAGCACCTCGGCTATGACGGTCAGGATATAATTCCGGTCGGGGAAAATGCGCAGACATTGCACGGAAATTTTCCGCTGTGCGCTGAGACGGAGCAGAAGTACTGCGGCTGTCGGTGTTTTCATTGTCATTTTCCGGGATTCAACGCTAAAATGGAGCGTATAAACGATAGAATATGCAGATTCGTATTCGTGGAATCGGGCAGAAATGTTGGAAAAGCTCGGATATTGACAGAAAAACACCGAACATTCTTAGAATGTTCGGTGAATTGT
>CALICR010000128.1 GCA_938049125.1 uncultured Clostridia bacterium | reverse complement strand
GATCTTCGTGCACTCGGCGGAGCGGCACTCGGCCTCCGGCGCATGGGCGGCGAGAAGGGACGCATAGGCCTCCCGGGCCTGCTGCGCCGTGGCCATGGCCTCGGCATAGGGCGGGATTTCCCGCAGATTCCGGGGGTAGAAATAATCACGCTTCGCCTGGAGCGGCGCGGTGACGTCGCGGAACGTGAGGCCCCGGAGAACGCGCAGCGCCTCTCTGCCGATGGTGCGGCCGAAGCGCTCCGCCTCGGCGAAGCTCTGCTCCTTGCGGAAATAGCGGCTGGACTGGTTGCCGGAGCAGCCCTGCAGAAAGCCGAAGACGGCGCCGGGGCAGGCCTCCTCCACCTCCTTCCGGAGGTAGCCGACAAAGTCCGCCGACGCGAGCTTCAGGTCCGGCGGCAGCACCGTGGGGTGCAGCGCGTAGTTCACGAGGACGCCGCGGAGCTTATTCTCGTCGTCAGCGATGGCGAGGACGCCCACCTCGGGGTCCTGGGCGTATTTTTCGGGGTCGTGGCGGTTGCCGCCGATGCCCTGCTCCTTGCCGCAGCGGCCCGCGCCCCAGGCGAGCTTCGCCGGGAAGGCGGTCTCCACAGCCTCCCGGGCCGCAGCCACGGCCTGGGCCTGGACGAAGTCCATGTACTCGGGGCACAGCTCCGGACCGAAGGATTCGCGGTAGATGTCGCAGTCCGGGGCCGGGCCGTAGTGGGTGTGGGTGACGGCAAGAAGGATGTTCTCCTCCGGCACGCCGGTGGCCCCGGCGATGGCGGCAGTGAGCTTCGCCGCCCGGGGCGGGGCGAAGAAGCAGAGGTCCGCCGTCAGGCAGACGGCCTGCTCCCCGCCCTGTTCAAAGTAGTAGACCGCGGCATAGAGGGGGTCGTGGACGCCCTCGGACACCGGGGATTCGGGGTAGCCGCAGAGCTGCACCGGTCCCTTGGGGGAAATGTCGCGGATGGCGGTACCGGCTCTCATTTCAGGACCTCCTCCCGCAGGGCGCAGTAGCGCGCGTAGAGTTCTTCACAGGCCGCCCGGTTCGCCGGGTCCGGTGCATCGCTGGACGACGGCTCGCCCACAATGCGCTGGCCGTCCCAGAGGTCGCGGTACACGCCCGCGCCGACACCGGCGCAGATGGCCGCGCCGAGGTTGCCCGTCTCCTGGGTCCGGGGCCGCCGCACGGTCATGCCCGTAACGTCGGCGATGATGCGCCGCCACAGCGGGCTGGCGGAGCCGCCGCCGAAGAGCATCAGCTCCGCGGCCTCCGCCGCATGGGGCAGCAGGGCCTTCTGCTCCTCGATGCGGGAGCGGATGCCGCAGGCCACGCCCTCCAGCACGGCGCGAATGAGGTCGCCCCGGGTCGTCTCGAGGCCGATGCCCCGGAAGCCGCCCTGGTTGACGCCCGCCGCATTGCGGCAGAGGAAGGGATAGAAGGTGACGCCGTTCGCACCGCAGGGCGACACCGCCGCCAGGGCGTCCATCTCCCGGTAGCCAAGCTCCGGGCAGACGGTGTTCTTCGCCCACTTGAGGGCGGATCCGGCGGTATCCACAATGGTCTCCATGGTATAGAGCCGGCTGTCAAAGCTGTGGCAGGGCACGACGCAGGCGGGGTCCTCCACGAAGGTATCGCTCATGGTCTCAATGGCGCTGGCGGTGCCGAGGGACACGGTGATGCGGCCGGGGCCGATGCCCGCGCCGAGGGCCGCGATCTTCTGGTCCTGCATACCCACGGCCACCACGGCGTCGGGCGAGATGCCGAGCAGCGCCGCGGTCTCCGGTGTCACGGTGCCGGCCCTGGTGCCTGCGTCCCGCAGCTCCGGCAGCTTGCGCTCGTCGATGCCGTACTCCTCCAGCAGGTCCGAGGCCCAGGCGTGCCGGGCCACGTCGTAGCACATGCTGCCGCTGGCCATGGAGTAATCCGTCACCGCCGCGCCGCTCAGGCGGCAGATGAGATAGTCATGGGGCATAAGGAACTTCCAGGTCTTTTCGTAGAGGTCCGGGTGCAGCCGCTTGAGGCGGATGAGCTCCGGAAAGACCAGGGACTCCACGGGCCGCCCGACCCGGTGGAACATGGCCGCCGCGCCGTGGCGCTCGTAGAGCGCCCGTGCCTCGGGCAGGGCCCGGGTGTCGTACCAGGAGATGGCGTTGGCCAGGGGCAGGCCCTTTTCGTCCACGGGGACGAAGCAGCAGCCCTGGGCGCTGACGGAGAGGCCGCCAACCTCGCTTCCGTCGATTCCCGCCTGGGCGATGGCCCCGCGGACGGCGGTCGCGGTGTGGTCCCACCAGATGTTCGCGTCCTGCTCCGCCCCGCCGCCGGGGAGGAAGATGACGTCGTATTCAATATAATGCTCGCCGAGAATGGTCCCGGCCTCGTCGAACACCATGCTCTTGCAGCCCGTGGTGCCGAGGTCGATGCCGATCAGATACATAGCTTCAGTCCTCATGGGTCACGGCCGCCTCTCCGCGGAGGTAGACGCGGCACACGTTGTAATCGTCGTCCAGGATGACCACGTTGGCCTGCTTGCCCGGCTCGAGGGAGCCGACCTCGTGGTCCATGCAGAGCGCCCGGGCCGGGTTCAGAGCCGCGACCCGGAAGACCTCCGGCTCCGTGAGGCCGATGTTCCGGCGGAAGTTCCGGGCAGCCTGGTTCATGCGCAGCTTGCTGCCGAAGAGGTCGCCGTCCACGATGTTCACGTCCGTGTCGTCGGTGGAGCCGGTGCAGGCGTCGGTGACGGCGATGACGCGGTCGATGCCCACCGCCTTGATGATGAACTTCACCATGTCATGGCGCACATGGATGCCCTGGGCATCGTTGATGATCTCGCAGAACAGCTCGTCGTGGAGCATACAGGCCACATCGAAGGGGACCTCCAGGGTGCCCTCCCAGCGGCTCGGCACGATGGACGTGCCCGTGGCGTCGCAGATGTGGGTACAGATGGTGGCCCCGCGGCGGACGGCGTCGGCCACGCACTCCGGCGAGGCCTCGGAATGGCCGATGGCGAGGTGGATGCCCGTGGCGCGGACCGTGTCCATGAACTCGCCCGCGCCCTCCAGCTCCGGCGCGACCATCCAGAGCTTCAGCAGGTCCTTGTACTCCTTCAGGTAGCCCATGTACTCCTCGCGGCTGACGGGGCGGATGAGGTCGCGGTAGCAGCCCTGGTTCGGGTTCATAAACGGGCCTTCGAAGTGGACGCCCGCGATGTTGCCCGGCGTGCCCGCCTCCATGGCGGCCTTGATCTTCGCCATGGCGTCGAAGGCGCCCTGGACGCCGATGTTGTGGTAGATGGTGCAGAGCACCGTGGTGGTGCCGCCCTCGAGGTGGTGCCGGGCCATGCGGACCGGGTCCTCATAGGCATTCCATTCGCCGCCTGCGTGGCAGTGCTCGTCCACGAAGCCGGGGCCGGCCAGCTTGCCCTTCGCGTCGTAGCAGACGCAGTCCTCCGGGACAGGCAGCCCCTCGCCCACGGCGAAAATGCGGCCCTGCTCCATGAAGATCTGGCCGTGCTTCAGCACCCGGTCCGGCAGGACGACCCGCGCATTGATGATCGCATTCATATTGCAGCCTCCTATTCTTACCGAAAAGCGCCCACACGGCCGTGGCTGTGCGGGCACCCGTTTGTTTTTAATAGCCGACGGTCTCCATGCACTCGATGGGCTGGGCGATCTTCTCGTCGAGAAGGATCGTGCCGCCGATGATCTGGAACATGGAGCCGGGCACCAGCGGCGTCACGGGGCCGTGGGTGATGAGCCGGGAGACCATGCGCTGCCAGGAGGAGAAGCTGCCCGCCGTGGTGAGGGCGTGGCTCTCCAGCTTATGCCGGGCCAGCCTGACGTCCTTCGGGCCGATGGTGGCCGCCTTGGGGGGCACCCAGGAGCAGTCGCCGGACTGGCCGAAGACGCCGTGCAGGGAGTTCTGGGCGATGGTCAGGGGGTGCAGCGTGACGATCTTCGCGCCCTGCTCCAGATACTCGTCCATGTTCTCGACGTTCGTGTACTCGGGGCAGGGATCGATGAAGGCGCAGTGGCCGGTCCAGCCCGGGCCGGAGTAGCAGGCGTCCGCGCCGCCGTTGCCCTTTTCGATGATGAGGTCGGTGTAGCGGGGCGTGAACTCCTTGCAGTGGTAGAAGATGTTCTCCTTCTTCGGGCGCAGATGCTCATCGATGCGCATAATGAAGTACTTGAAGAAGGAATAGCCGAAGCCGGCGGTGTAGTCCAGCGGGGCGATGTTGCCCTGGTCGTCGGCCCACTCGTCCATGGTGAAGCAGATGAGATTCCGGCAGTTGACCTGGAACATGTTGATGAGGTTGGCAAGCGGGATGTAGGTGTCCGGGCAGGGGTTGCCGGAGATCATGACGAAGGGCTTGTCGAGGTCGTCGGACTCCTTGATGTGGGTGAACATGTCGGCGATCTCAATGGCGTCGACGCCGGTGGTCACGATGATCTTCGCCTTGGACTTGGGGTTCGGGGCCAGGATGTCCTCCTTGGTCATGGCGCGCAGCCGCGCCATCATGTCGGGGTCGAATGTTCCGTACGGGATCCAGTCCGCCGGCTTGAAAGTAAAATTGCTCATGGTATCCTCCTTATCCTTGTTCTGCGGCTTTACCAGATGGTCCAGCCGCCGTCCATGACCAGCACAGCGCCGGTCACATAATTCGCGGCCGCGGACGCCAGGAACACCACGGGTCCCTTGATGTCGTCCGGTCCGGCCCAGCGGTGGAGCGGACAGTGCTCCACGTAGGTCTTCTCGAAGGCCGCGCCGTCTGCGGTGTCGGAAATACCGGGGTTGAAGCCGCCGGGGGCGATGCAGTTGACGCGGATGTTGTACGCGCCGTACCAGCCGGCCAGGTATTTCGTCATGCCGACCATCGCCCACTTTTCCGTCGTGTAGTTGATGGGCTGCGCTTCGCGCAGTTCGGGCGGATAGAACGGGAAATGCGGGCTGTCGAGGCCGCGCATGGAGCCGATGTTGACGACGCTGCCGCTGCGGCGCGCCTGCATCTTTTCCAGCACCGCCTTGCTCAGGAGCAGCTGCCCGTCCAGGTTCACGGCCGCCGAGGCGCGGAGGGCCTCCCGGGTGACTTTCGTCACCGGGGCCATGCTCCGCCGGTCCACGGCGTTGTTGACCAGGATGTCGATGCCGCCGAAGCGGTCCGCCGTCTCCTCCGTGAACCGTGCGATGGAGGCGTCGTCCGAGAGATCCAGCGGCGTGCCCGAGGCCTTCAGACCCCTGGCCCGGAGCGCCGCCGCGGTCTCCTCACAGGCCGCGCCGCTCCTCGACGCAATGACGACCTGCGCTCCGGCCTCGGCCAGGCCCTCGGAGATGGACGCGCCGTAGAGGCCGCGCCCGCCGGTGACGATGGCCACCTTGCCCTCCAGGGAGAAAAGCTCCTTCACGTTCATATCCGCCCTCCGCGCTCAGACCGCCGCCTTGGCGATGACCTTCTTGATGCGCTCCGGCGCACCGTAGGCATTGCCGGGGCAGTGGGCGTCGCCGGGGAAGAAGATGACGATGTCGCCGGGGTGCAGCACAATCTTCGCCGCGTCCGCGTCCACCTTGCCCAGCATGGCGTCGTCCTCGTCCCGGTACTCCCGGGTCACGGTCTCAAGCTTGTCCGCGTTCTTGTAGTAGATGACTTCGGTGCCCTCCATCATATACATGACGTCCACGTACTTGCGGTGGACCTCCATGAGGCCTTCGCCCTCCTTGGTCTCATAGTTCGCGTGGTTGAAGTAGAGCTTCTCGCCGTCGATGACGCGGCAAGGGCCGGTGAAGTCCTCCATCCGGTAGTTCCGGAGGATGCGCAGGGCCTGCTCCACCCGGTCACCGCGGAAGTACTTCGCGGCGTTTTCAATGCGGTCCAGGATCATTGCTCCGTCTCCTTTTTCGTGATGGTCCAGCAGCAGTCGCCGCAGTGCTCCATGCCGATGTCCAGGTCATACCCGGCCTCGGCCAGGATCTTGCCGTTCAGCTCACGGCAGCAGTCACAGAAGAATTCGTCGCACCTCCGGTCCGCGTCGATGGGCTCCGGGGAATTGTAGAACGCGGGACAGTGGACCTGCATGGTGAGCTTCTGCTCCGTCAGCTTGGTACGGACCGCCTCCTCGCCGCCGTCGGCGCGGAAGTTCTTCTCGTACCGCGCGGCGATGGCGGGCAGGCCGCCCGCGCGATAGCCGGGCGTCACGTCGTCATAGGCGGTCTGCGCCAGATAGGTGAAATAGCGGTGCAGCTCCTGCTCGCCGTAGGTCCGCCCGATGTAGCGGAACATGCAGCAGTAGCCGCCGAACCATTCGTTGATCGCGCTCATGGTCAGTCCTCCCGCTTTCTTGCATGGAAGAGGCAGGTCTTGCTGTAGCCGGAGTCCACCGGCTGAAGCTCATATTCCGCCTCATAGGTAAATCCGTTCTCCTCCAGCGACTTGTGGTAGAGCCAATAGCAGTGCTCGCAGTAGTGGCGGTAGGGCCGCTTGCCGCGCTGCTCCATGGCGCTGACGGAGGGGCAGTCGTTGACGTACTCGGTGTAAACGCCGTTCTCGTCGATGTAGGCGCCGCCCACGACGTGCTCGCGGGCGCAGGTGCCGTTGCTGCCGTAGAAATACTCCAGGTAGCCCTCCAGGCCCTTCTCGCGCACGAGGTCGCAGAGCTCCACGCCCGTGTCGCCCAGGTAGTCCCAGAATTTCACGACCGCCGACTTGCCGTACCGTGCGTCGAGATACTGGAACGTGGCGCTGTAGTTGACAATGAAATCCTGTACGGTCATGCTGTTTCCTCCGTCAGGCCTTCAGCTCGCCGATGCGGATCATCTCGTTTCTGACGTTCTCTGCCGCCTGCGCGGAGACCGCGCCGGACCAGTCGGGGGCATGGAAGCCTTCAAAGCCCAGCAGGTTCATGGCCACGGTGTAGGCCGGCCACAGGTCGTTCTCCAGCAGCACGTCGCGCAGGGAGATGATGTTGTTCAGGGCCTCGGCGGCGGCGGTGCGGTCGCCGGCGTCCAGGGCGGCGATCAGCTTCTCGCCGTTGACCGGCGTGCAGCTGAACATGCCGTCCAGCACATGCTCGACGCCCCAGGTGTAGGCCACATCGAAGGCGTCAAGGCCGGAGTAGAAGACCTGGAAGTCCTTGAACATGGGGTTGGTCTTGATCTTGCGGATCATGAAGATGTCGCCGGACTTGATGCCCTTGAGGTTCGGCACGTCGCGGTAGAGCTCCTCCACCATGTCGTAGGTGATCTTGAAATTCGTGACGCTGGGCAGATCGTAGAGCATGATGTCGTGCTTCGTGGCGGCGGCGATGCTGCGGAAGTAGTGCATGACGTGGGCGCGGCTGCCGCTCTCATAGTAGGGGGTTGTAAACACGAAGGCCGTGAGGTCCAGATGCTCCATGGCCGCAATGCGCTCCTTGGCACGGGCGATGGAGTTGTCCATGGCGCCGACAAAGACGGGCACACGGCCCGCGGCGGCCTTCACCGCCGTCTCGGCGGTCTTGGTGCAGACATCGGTCCGCAGGAACGCCTGCTGGCCCATGGATCCCATGCAGAGCAGCGCCACCGCACCGGCGTCGATCATCCGGTTGATCTGCGCCTCATAGCTGGATGCGATCAGATTTCCATTCTCGTCGATCGGAGTACCCAGGGCAGGGACGAAACCGTTTTTGACCTTTTTCATAACAATCCTCCATGTTTTCTTTCCATTTTCCTGTAAGTTTTGACGTTTTTGGGTATAGAAAACCGGCCCCCGCGGCTCCGCCGCGGAGAAAAGGCGGGTTTCTTCGGTTTTAATCGTCGCCCGCAGGCGTTTCGCGGACAACGCGGCAGACCAGCAGGGCCGCCGGGATCTGGCAAAGGGCCAGAAGGAGCATCAT
>CALICR010000127.1 GCA_938049125.1 uncultured Clostridia bacterium | reverse complement strand
ACGTTGTCCCCAGGACCTCGGCTTCTATTTTTGTAAGCACGACGTCCAGATAGAGTTTTGCCCCGGTATCCTGGAATTCCTTTACTTCCAGTTGCACGGGTGCAATGCTGCTCCCGTCTCTGTAGGCGCTGGTCAGCACATAGGTCTGTTTGAGGTTCTTGTTCTCCCGTTCCGTCCCTGCCTTCTTGTCCGTGTGGACCTCAATGGGCACCGCGTTTTCCACAAGGTCGTTGAAACAGGACATCATCCGGACATAGTCCTGATAGGTCCCGCCGTATTCGAGCTGGTGGTGCAGGCTTTTCTCCAGATTTTTCCCGGAGAACTGGAACGGGAATCCGATCTCGCTGTTCTGGAGGTCCACGTTGAGAATGCCGAGCTGCTTTGCCAGCGCCCGGAAGCCGGGAATAACCGCGCTCTTCTTTCGCGTGTTGTAGTCCTCCAGCCGCACGTCCTTCACCGCGTCCTCGTTGACCGAAGCAAGGCGAATGGAAACATCCTTCAGCAGCTCATACCGCTCCTGCTCTGTGCTTTCTGCGGTCAGCCGACCGTCCTGCACGGAAAGCCGCACATCTGCGCCCACATGGGCGCTGTTTTTTTGCCCGGATTCCTTCGCATTCTTCACCGCCACCGTCATTGAGGACGCACCGGAGTCCCGCCGTCTCTTCCACGTCGGGCCGGACAACTACACCATGGGCCTGCTCTCCGGGCGGCTGGCCTCGCTCTGCACGGAGCGTGGGATGCGCTGCGTCATCCTGACGTCCAACCGCAGCTTCTGCGGCACCCAGGACCACATTCGCGGCTTTGAAGATTTCCTCGCCGCCCACGACCCAAGCGCCGCCGTGCTGGAGACCTGCGAGGTCCCGCTGGACTCCGAGCGCATCGGGTACGAGAGCATCTATGCCGCCGCGGCGGCGCAGATGCGGCGGCACCCGGACATGAACGCCTTCTACGTGACGAACGGCCTGACCCAGTGGGCCGCCGCCGTGGAGGACGCCGGGGCCCAGGGCGCAATTCAGGTCTTCGGCTACGAGCGCACGGCGCGGACCGAGGCGCTGCTCCGCGCGGGCGTCATCGGCGCGTCCGTCTGCCAGAACCCGGCCCGCCAGTGGTACCAGGCCGTCATGCGGATGCACGAGCACCTCACCGGCGCGCGGCCTGTCACGAACCCCATCCTCCCCGCCGAATGCCGCATTCTCATTCAGGAGAGCCTCCCCTTTGTCCGCTTCGACCGCTCCACCGGGCTTTGAGCCGCCGGGCCCCATAGAAAAACCGCAGGGTCTCCCCTGCGGTTTCGCTTTATATCAGTTTTGTTTCTGGCTCAGCAGGCGCTTCACCATGTAGTCGTGCGCGCTCTGCTCCAGCGTGTCGTCCAGCGGGGCCAGCTCCACGGTCCCGTGCTTCGTCTCCAGGGCTGTGCGGATCAGATAGTCCGCCAGCACCGGGTTTTTGGGCAAAAGACAGCCGTGGGAGTAGGTGCCGAAGACGTTTCCCCAGCGCGCGCCCTCCATGTGGTCCTCGCCGTTGTTGCCGTAGCCCGCGAGCACCCGTCCGATGGGCCGCACATCGCTGCCGAGATAGGTGCGCCCCGAGTGGTTCTCGAAGCCCACGACGGTCAGGCCGTCCAGCTCGTCGCAGGTAAAGACATAATTTCCGATCATGCGCTCTTTCTGGCCCACGGTCTCCACGTCGATGGCCCCGAGGAAGTCGCACTGGACGCCGTCCCAAGTGCGGTAGGACTTGCCGAGGATCTGGTAGCCGCCGCAGATGGCCAGGAAGGTCTTGCCGTCCCGGACCGCGGCGCGCAGCTCGTCGCCCTTGCCGCCGCGCAGGTCCTGGAGCAGGACCTCCTGCTCAAAATCCTGTCCGCCGCCGATGAAGAAAAAGTCGTAGTCCGCGGCGCGGAGCGAATCGCCGATGCCGCAGCGGTCCACGGTCACATCGATGCCGCGCCACTGGAGGCGCTGCCGCAGGCAGATGATGTTGCCGCCGTCGCCGTAGAGGTTCAGCACGTCGGGATAGAGATGACAGATTTTCAGTTTCATAGACGCCGCCTCACTCCCAGAAATCCTTAAAGCCATAGGTCTTGCTGATCTTCTCCCGGAGGTTCAGCATGGCCGTATAGGTCGGCATGATATAGACCGGCTTCGGCTGCGCCGTGCACTGCTCCATGAGCGCGCCGTAGTCCTTGCAGACCGTCAGCCGCTCCGCCGGAATGCCGGCGTATTTGAGGCGCACGGCCATATCCTCGGCCCGGACGCCGGAGACATAGAGATGGTCCAGCTTGTCCCCCAGCTCCGCCAGCTTCTCGAAGTCCACGTCCCAGATCCAGCTCACGTCCTTGCCGTCCTGGGCACGGTCGTTGAGACAGATGACGAACTGAGACGGCTCTGAGGTGTTGGCCAGGAAGTTGAGCACCTGGTTGCAGCCCGCCGGGTTCTTGATGAGGATCATGCGGACCTCGGTGCCGTGGATCTCGAACCTCTCCATCCGGCCGAAGCCGCAGGAGAAGGCGGAGAGGGACTGCGCCGTCAGCGAAAGGTCCAGCCCCATGGCCTTGCTGCAGGCCATGGCCGCGCAGGCGTTGTAGATGTTGTATCCGCCGGGCAGGCTGATGGAGGCCGAGTAGGTCTGCCCGTCTGCGGAGAATTCGACCTCGGAGTGCTCGGCGTCGGAGACCACGACCTTGGAAACGGAGACGTCCGTCACATGGCGATGGTAGCCGCAGGCCGGGCAGCGGAAGCTGCCGAGGTGGCCGTAGGTCACGAAGTCATAGACATAGGCATGCTTGCAGCGGATGCAGTAAGGCGCATCTGACAGCTCCTGAACCCGGTCCTTGTAGATGGGCACGTCCACGCCGTAGTAGAGGACCCGGTTCGGGACCTCCTCCGCCAGCGAGGAGGACAGGGAGTCGTCCGCGTTGAGGCAGAGCAGCGCGTTCGGCGAATGAGAGATGCCGATGCGGATGTTGTCCAGGGTGTGGGTCACCTCGCCGTAGCGGTCGAGCTGATCGCGGAACACGTTGGTCACCACAATGACCTTTGCATCCACAAAGGTGCTGACTGCCTTGAAGGCCGCCTCATCGGACTCGATCAGCGCCATGGAATAGCTGCACTTGCCCGTCAGGGAGCTGTGCATGGCAAACTCAGCAGTAATGCCGCTCAGGAGGTTTGCGCCGGACTTGTTGGCAAAGTAAGAGATTCCAGAATCGGCGACGGCCTGCTCGATCATGCGGGAGGTCGTGGTCTTACCGTTGGTGCCCGTGACGATGACCGTCGTCACGTTCTTTGCCAGAGTGCCGAGCAAGCTGGGGCAGATCTTCAGGGCCACGCGGCCGGGAAAATCAGTGCCGCCCCTGCCCAAGAGCCGGATGAGGAACCGGCAGAGCTTGCAGGCCAATACGGCCAAAAATACACGCAGTTGTTTCATACCAAAGATTATAGCACATTTCGCGCCGCATTACAACCGCCCGCGGCGCACAAAAAACGGCGCAGGGTCTCCCCTGCGCCGTAAGGCAGTTTATTGCATGGTGGTATATTCAACTTCCTGATATGCAGGCAGCTCCAGCAGCTCCGGATGCTCCAGCAGGTAGCGGAGCAGCTTGACCGTCTTGGAGTAGTAGTAGCCGTCCGCCAGGCGCTCGTCGATGGTCAGACCGAGATCGACGCTGTTCTTCATGGTCATGTTGCCCTCCTCGTCGAAGAAGGGGCGGTTCTTGATCTCGCCCACGGCGACGAACACGGAGTTGGTGCCCCAGTTCGTGAGGTGGTGGTAGCCGCTGTGCAGCTTGACGGAGCCGAGGTTCGTCAGCACCACGGAGGAATAATAGGGGTCCGTGCCGATGAGGAACATGGGAACCTTTCCGTGAATATCCAGCCGCGTGATGATCCAGATGAGGAAGCGGGACAGGAAGCGCGGCATCTTGTTCAGGATGTCCATGCTGTCCGAGGAACGGTCGAGGACGCCGTCGCGGCAGCTGTGGATCTGGCGGTCGATGTCGGCATGAATGTCGTCCAGCGTCGTGTCGTCCTTCGCATGGATGAACGCCAGTCCCTCATGGGACTCGTCCTTGAACTGCTTACGGATGACGAAGGAGGCGCTGACCTCGTTGCGCTGGTAGGTGTTCTTGTTGGCGATGAAGCGGTTCATCTTCGGGCGCAGGGTGATGGTCTTGATCATCGCCGCCACGATGAGATGGAACAGCGTGTATTTATAGTCCGGACCGTCCGCGTTCCGCTTGGCAAGGTAGGCATTGGCAGCAGTCAGATCGATGCGCTCCGAAATAAACGCCTCGTTGTCGCAGCGGTTCGGATACAGCAGCGGCACAATGTAGTGCATGCCGTCCAGATCGCGCACCAGATACCCGTCCTTGCGGTCGCCCAAGCGACGTTTTCTCTTTTCCATAGGGTTCCCTTTCTCTCTCGTTTCTTTTTACTTCTTGTCCTTCTTCTCAAAGGAGCGCAGCTTCTCAATGAGCGGCTTGTGGTCGCCCTCCCGAATGGCCGGGAATGCGCGGATCAGACGGTCGTGGACCAGGTTTTTCCGCTCCGTCAGCTCCTTCCGGCGGCTGCGCAGGGTCTCCAGCTCCTCCCGGTAGCGGGTCTCCAGCTCGCCGCGGGTCTTCTCCTCGCGCTCGCGGACGGCCAGCGTCTTGTCGGACAGGACCTTGCCGAGCTTGTCCGAGGTCTCGCGGATGCGCTTCTCCACGTCGTCGATGGCCTGGAGACGGCGCGGCAGCTTCAGCGCCTCGATCATCGTCACGACCAGGTCGGCCACGAAGATGGCAGAGAAGACACAGGCCAGAATGACCCCCGGCACGTGCGGGATCTTACAGACCAGCGCATAGACGGCCGGGTGGACGAGGCGGATGATGAACACGCAGGCGAGCCCCCAGAGCAGGGAGAATTTCAGGCAGACATAGCCGCCGAGGTTGAAGGGCTGTTTCCGGTAGTCCCAAAGCCGGACATGCAGCAGCTTCTCGCTCCCCCAGCCCACCAGGAACTCCACCGCCGACGTCAGCACGGCGGAACCGAGGAACAGCAGGGGCATATTCTCCGAGATGGGCTCCAGCAGGATGGCCACCATCAGGATGCCGTAGCCGTAGATCGGGCAGACCGGGCCGTTCAGGAAGCCGCGGTTGATGAATTTTCCGTAGGTCGCCGCCGCAAAGATGACCTCCGAGCACCATCCGAGGAACGAATAGAGCAGGAACATCTGGACAAGCTGCAAAAACGTCATGTTGATTTCTCTCCTTTTTCAGACCACGCCCACCGCGGCGAAGGCCAAGAAGATGACCGCCGGAGCCGCCGCCCCAAGGAGCAGCTGCCGCAGCGTATGGCGTCCGAGGGTGATGGAGGACCAGAATATCGCCGCCAGCACCGCCAGGCCCGGCGCGAGCCACCGCAGGCCGTGCAGGTAGATGAGCACCGTCAGCGGACCGGACACGCCGCAGGCATGGCCGCTGGCCCGGAGCTTCGGGAACCGGGACGTCAGCGCCAGGCCGCCGCATAGAAGCCTGGCTGCACGGCGCGCAGCAGATATGCAGCAATACCTTCATAAAGACGCTTCCTTA
>CALICR010000126.1 GCA_938049125.1 uncultured Clostridia bacterium | reverse complement strand
ATGGTCACCAACCTCATGCTGGATGCGGAACCGGACTACGACGGCTTGTCCATGGCGAGGATTGAGGAAATAGAGGCGGAGATTTTTCGTGAGTTCGATAAACTGACGGGCGCGCTGCGCCGGCAGAACCGCCGGGCGGTGCTGGTGACCAACGAGGTGGGCATGAGCCTGGTTTCCCCCTACCGCATGGGCCGGGTGTTCGCCGATATTCTGGGAAGAGTGAATCAGCGGCTGGCCGCCGAGGCCCGAGGCGTCGGACAGCTCGAACTTGATGAGCTGGACCCGCCCGTCGGCAAAGGTGTCGATCTTGCTCGCCGCGGGGAACCGGAGGAGCCGGGAAATTTCCTTGGCCGAGGCCAGCTCCGGGTTGATGATGGTGGAGAGGCCCAGCTGCTGCTTGATGAAGTCCAGCTCGTGGCTGTAGGCCGGGTTGCGGACCCGGGCGATAGCGTGGCAGTGGGCCGCCTTCTTGGCGAACATGCAGCAGAGGAGATTCAGCTCGTCGGACCCGGTGACGGCGATGAACACGTCGGTGTGCTCCATGCCCGCCTCCGAGAGCACGGCGATGGAGGAGCAGTTGCCCGTGACACCCATGACGTCCAGGTCCTCGGTGATGCGCTGGATCTTTTCGGCGTTCCTGTCCACAACGGTAACGCTGTGCCCCTCGGCGCTGAGCTGACGCGTCAGCGCTGCGCCGACCTTGCCGCAGCCGACCACAATGATTCTCATTGGCACACTTCCTTCGTCAAAAGCTCAGAAAGAGCAGCCGGGCCGCCTCGCGCCCCGGTTTTGCCCGTTTTGCTCCTATTATATCAGCTTTTTCGGAAATGTCTATGCCCTCCGGTGTTCTTAACGGAAATATAATGCGCCGGTGGATGTACGTTGGGCGCGGACGGCTCAGAGGTCGTCCGCGTCCTGGACCGGCGTCTCCTCCGGGTCCGCCGGGACGCCGGTCCAGCTGCCCTGGGGGTCCGTACCGGACTGCTGGGCGTCCGGGTCCGGATGGAGCAGGGCGTTTTTGTTCCGCTTCATGCGCTCGCCTCCTCCCGGGCAGTCTGCCCCGGTTTTCTGAAAATATTATCTTTTTGTGAACTTTAGCACTCACCTCTTGACACTGCTAAAATTTAGGACTATACTGAGGCTGCAATTGAGAGAGGGGTCCAAGAAGGACGAATCCCCCAAGTGCAGAAAAGAAAAAACGCACAGCATAGCAAAGAGAAAAAATTTGATTTGGAGGTATGACTTATGCTGCCCAGCATTTTTGGTGAAAATCTGTTTGATGAATTTTTCGGCAATGCCTTCGATGACTATATGAAGGATACCCAGCGTGCCCTCTACGGCAAGCACAGCAAGAACCTCATGAAGACCGACGTCAAGGAGACCGACGAGAGCTACGAGGTGGACATCGACCTGCCCGGCTTCCAGAAGGACGAGGTCAGCCTGGACCTGAAGAATGGCTACCTGACCGTCAGCGCCGCCAAGGGCCTTGACAAGGACGAAGAGGACAAGAAGGGCCGCTACATCCGCCAGGAGCGCTATGCCGGCAGCTGCTCGCGCAGCTTCTACGTCGGCGACATCCGCCCCGAGGACATCAAGGCCAAGTATGAGGCCGGCGTCCTGCGCCTGAGCGTGCCGAAGGAGAACACCCGGAAGCTGCCGGAGAACTCCCGCATCCTCATTGAGTGACCGTCCCTTCTGAATTTTCATCTGTCGCTCCCCTGCCCCGGGAC
The DNA here is from genome assembly GCA_938049125.1 of uncultured Clostridia bacterium. Classification (GTDB taxonomy): domain Bacteria; phylum Bacillota; class Clostridia; order Oscillospirales; family Oscillospiraceae; genus RGIG3159. The sequence continues at coordinate 2,589 of CALICR010000126.1, read as the reverse complement.
GTGCTTTGCACGCCCCGGGGCATTTTACTGCGCAAAAGCATAGCAAAAACAGGAATGTGCCATTTCCTCGCCCCTTCGGGACAGCCGGAAATGATGCACATGGGCGCAAAAAGCCCGCTGCACCCAGATGCAGCGGGCTTTTGTTCTGAAAAAATCTTACTTCGTGCCGAAGATGCGGTCGCCGGCGTCGCCGAGGCCGGGCACGATGTAGGCGTGGTCGTTGAGCTTCTCATCCACGGCGGCGACGTAGATATCGACGTCCGGATGGTCCTTCTGCACCACCGCGATGCCCTCGGGGGCGGCGATGACGTCCATCAGGGTGATGGATTTGCAGCCGTACTCCTTGATGAAGGAGATGGCGGCGGAGGCGGAGCCGCCGGTGGCCAGCATCGGGTCCACGACGAAGACCTGGCGCTCGGAGATGTCGTTGGGCATCTTGCAGTAGTACTTGACGGGCTGATGGGTCTCGGGGTCGCGGAAGAGGCCGATGTGGCCGACCTTCGCGGAAGGGATCAGGTCAATCATGGTGTCCACCATGCCGAGGCCCGCGCGGAGGATCGGAACGATGGCCAGCTTCTTGCCCGCGAGGACGCGGCAGGTGGCCGTGGTGATGGGGGTCTCGATCTGGACCTCCTCCGTCGGCAGATTTCTCGTGGCCTCATAGCACATCAGGGCGGAGATCTCGCCGATCAGCTCCCGGAATTCCTTGACGCCGGTGTTCTTGTCCCGCAGAATCGAAAGCTTGTGCTGAAGCAGGGGGTGATCCAATACGTGCAAAGTACCCATTCGTTCCATCCTTCCTTATGTCCGGTTTTTGTTGCGTTCGCGCTCCGCCTGGGAGAGGCGGAGGTAGTTCGGGACCAGCTCGCCCGCCGAGGGGCGGAGGCCCGCGGCGGCCAGTCGTTCCGCCGCCAGCGCCACGCCGGAGGCGCGCTGCTGCCGGAGGTGCTCCGGGAGCAGGCAGAGGTCCTCCACCTGGCCGCTCAGGGTAGTATAACACAAAAGTCCGCCGTCGCCAAGGACTATTTTCTCTTTTTCGATGTTTTTCAGCTCCTCGCCAAGCTGGGCCAGGGAAATGGCCCGGTCCGGGGTGCGGCGGACGGGGCCGTCCGGCGCGGCGTCGAAGAGCGCGTTGTAGACCTCGCCCCGGCGGGCGTCCATGACGGCGCAGAGGAGGCCGCGCGCCCGTCCGGCGGCGAAGGCCATGGCCTCCAGCGTCGAGACGCCGAAGCAGGGAATTTCCCGGCCCCAGGCGAAGCCCTTGGCCGCGGCGACGCCGATGCGCACGCCGGTGAAGCTGCCCGGCCCCGCGGCCACGGCCACGGCGTCCACGCCCTCCGGCGCGACGTCGCAGCTGCGCAGCAGGTCCGCGGCCATCTGCATCAGGGTGCGGGAGTGGGTCAGGCCGGAGTTTTCAAAATATTCCGCTACGAGGCGGCCGTCCTCCGTCAGGGCGACGGACGCCGCCTTGGCCGAGGATTCAAAGGCCAGGATGCGCATGGTCAGTCGTCTCCTTTCCAGCCGTCGATGGTGATCGTGCGCGGGCCGTCGCCGCTGCCGGTGAGGGTCACGGTGATGGGGGCGCCCAGGGCATCCTCCACGTTCTCGCTCCACTCCACGGCGCAGACGCCGCCCTCGGCCAGGTAGTCCTCCCAGCCGATGTCGAAGAGGTCGTCGGCGCTGCGGAGACGGTACATATCAAAGTGGAACAGCGGCAGCCGCCCGGAGCGGTACTCGTTGACGATGGTATAGGTCGGGCTGATGACCGGCTCCCGGACACCGAGGCCCCGGGCCAGGCCCCGGGTGAAGGCGGTCTTGCCCGCGCCGAGACCGCCGCGGTAGGCCACCACGTCGCCGGGCCGGAGCTGCGCCGCCAGGCGCTCCCCCAGGGCCTCGGTCTCCTCGGGGGTGTTTGTCTGAAACGTCATGCTATCATCTCGCTTTTTTCGCATTCGCCCTATTTTACCACACTTCGCCCGGTTTTTGAAGCAGATTTTTGGCGGCGTCACCGGGACGCCGCCAGGGGGCCGGATTCACTTGTCTGCGCCGGTGAGATAGGCGTGGAGCCAGCGGATGGCCTCGGCGTAGCCCCGGAGGCCCAGGCCCTTGTAGGTCTTTTTGCAGGCCATGCCCGCATAGGAGAGCTGGCGGAAGGGCTCGCGCCTGCTGACATCCGTGAGATGGACCTCCACGGCGGGCAGGGCCACGGCCTTCAGCGCGTCGAGGATGGCCACGGAGGTGTGGGTGTAGGCGGCGGGGTTGATGACGATGCCGTCGGCGTCGCCCAGGGCGGCCTGAATCTTGTCCACCAGGCTGCCCTCGTGGTTGGACTGGTAGATCTCGCAGCCAAGGCCCAGCCCGGCGCAGGTCTCCTCGCAGAGGCGGCAGAGGGCCGCATAGTCCGCGGTGCCGTAGAGCGCCGGCTCCCGGACGCCCAGCAGATTCAGGTTTGGGCCGTTTAGAATGAGCAGCTTCATGGGTGGATCTCCTTTCCGGCCCCGCGGAGGCGGGGCGAATCTTATTTTTTTATGTTTCCAAAGCCCTCTCAGTCACCTGCGGTGACAGCTCTCCCGGAGGGAGAGCCAAGGG
>CALICR010000125.1 GCA_938049125.1 uncultured Clostridia bacterium | reverse complement strand
TGGGCGAGAATTTCCGCCGCCAGCGGCTCCAGGTCCGCCGCCGCCCGCAGACAGGCCGTGGCGGCGGGATAGCAGGCCTGCCCCGCGGCCTGGATGGCCCGGAGCGCCGTCGCGCTGCCCGCAAGACCTTCGGTCCGGTAGCCCGCGCTGAGGTCGAGGTAGCCCGTGCCGCAGCCGCAGAGCGGCGGCTCCACGACGTGGGGCGCAGTGCCGTCCACTACGGCGTAGCCCAGCTCCGGGACCGCCACGCCGTCCAGCGAGTCCGGGTCCGAGGAGCAGAGGATGGCCTCGGGCTGGAAGCCCAGCTGTTCGGCCCGGCGCGCGACTTTTTTCATCAGCGTGGATTTGCCGCAGCCCGGCCCGCCCTTGAGGATGCGCAGCATGGCCCCGCTCACGGCGCGGAGCTGGCCGTAGTGGGAGAAGAAGCCCCCGGCGCTGTTGGCCCCGAGGAAATAGGTGATGTCCATGAAAAACCGCCTCCTTTTCTCCTATCAGCATATGCGGCGCAGGCCTAAATGGGACCGGGGGCGTGCGAAATGCTCCAATATGCATTTATTCATTAGAATATGCATATAAAACAGGGGAGAAACACAGCAACTGTGCAATTTGAACAGGGAAAATCGGAAAAACCAGGAGAAATTAAGGCGCTTCTTCGCTTGACAACGAATAATATGCGCGCTATAATGCATACATATTCAAGAGACGGCGGACACCGCCGGGATACATAAATTTAAAGGAGATAAGAATTATGAAAAAGATGCTTGCCATCCTGCTGGCGGCGCTGATGCTGCTGTCCATGCTGACCGCCTGCGGCAGTAAGACGGGTGACACCGCGAAGGAAGACACCGCCGCAAACGACACCGCCGCCGCGGACGAGGCTAAGGACACGGCGAAGGACGAGGCCGAGGACGACACCGCCAAGACCGAGGCCCCCTTCGAGACCGCGACCCCCGGCGTCCTGACCGTCGGCACCTCCCCCGACTTCGCCCCCTATGAGTTCTACATCGTCGAGGACGACGGCTCCATGACCATGGTCGGCTTCGACGTCGCCCTGGCCCAGGCCATCGCCGACTACTATGGCCTCGAGCTGAAGATGCAGCCCCTGTCCTTCGACGCCCTGCTCCTCGAGCTCCAGACCGGCACCATCGACCTGGCCATCTCCGGCTTCTCTCCGGACCCCGAACGTCTGGAGACCACCGATTTCTCCAAGACCTACTACGTCGGCACGCAGTGCCTCATGGTCCGGGCTGAGGACAAGGACAAGTACAGCGAATTCTCCGACTTTGACGGCCTGACCGTCGAGGCCCAGACCGGCTCCATCCAGTACGGCCTGGCCGAGGAGAACACCCCCAACGCGAAGATCACCGGCATCAAGGCCGTCACCACCATCATCTCCGACCTGAAGGAGGGCAAGTGCGAGGCCGCCTTTATGGAGACCGCCGTGGCTGAGAACTACATCAAGACCAACCCCGAGCTGGCCGTCGCCTGGGAGGTCCCCTATGACGCCGAAGGCTCCTGCGTTGCCATCCAGAAGGGCAACACCGCCATGGTGGACGCCGTCAACGCCGTCATCGACGAACTGCTTGCGAACGGCACCATGGACCAGTATGTCGCCGAGGCCAACGAGCTGGCCACCTCCGACAAGGCCCAGGAGATCTCTGCGGAAGAATAAGCATAGACTGCGGACAGGCACCCCGAACCCCTTTCCGGGGGCTCGGGGTGCGCCCTGGCTGCAGGGCAGATCTGAGACCCCGGGCGCGGTGTCCGAGATCTGTCCTGGACGAAGGAATCACAACGAGAAAGGAACCTCCGTTATGAGCGATTTTATGACAAAGCTTGCGAAAATGTGGGAATACCGCGTGGCCTTCGGCCAGGGCGTTCTCTACACGGTGATGCTCAGCTTCTTCACCGTCCTCTTCGGCTTCATCCTGGCCCTGCTGCTGGCCCTGCTGCGGCGCAGCAAGTCGCCCATCCCCCGCGGCATCGCGGCGGCCTATGTGGAGTTCATCCGCGGCACGCCGATGCTGGTCCAGCTCTTCATCGTCTTCTACGGCATCTTCGCCCGGGATGCCCTGGGCAAATTCCTGCCCACGACAACGATCCTCGGCTACATTGACATGTCCCGCTTCATCCCCGGCATCGTGGCCCTGTCGCTGAACTCCGGCGCATACCTCTCGGAGACCATCCGCGCCGGCATCGCCTCCATCGACTACGGCCAGACCGAGGCGGCCCGGAGCCTCGGCATGACCCAGGGCATGACCATGAAGCTCATCGTCCTGCCCCAGGCCATCAAGAACATCCTCCCGGCCATCGCCAACGAGTTCGTGACCATCATCAAGGAATCCTCCGTCTGCGCCTACATCGGCATGTACGAGATCATGTATGCCAGCCAGATCGTCCAGGGCGCGACGTTCATCATCATCCAGCCGCTGATCGTGGCCAGCGTCCTGTACTTCTGCCTGACGTTCCCCACCTCCAAGGTCATCGGATATTTCGAAAGGAGAATGAGCCGTGGCGACAAGCGCTAAAAAAATGATCGAGGTCCAGCACCTCAAGAAATATTACCACAAGGGCAAGATCAAGGCGCTGGACGACGTCAGCGTGGACATCAACCAGGGCGACGTCATGGTCGTCATCGGCCCGTCCGGCTCCGGCAAGTCCACGTTCCTCCGCAGCCTGAACCTGCTGGAGGTGCCCACGGAGGGCTCCATCATCTTCGAGGGCGTGGACATCACGAAGAAAAAGGTGCCAGACGCCTCGGGCAAGCTCGTGAAGCTGGACCTAGACAAGCACCGCCAGCGCATGGGCATGGTATTCCAGCACTTCAACCTCTTCCCCCACAAGACGGTGCTCGAGAACCTGACCATCGCCCCCATGCAGGTGAAGAAGATGCCGAAGGAGCAGGCCGAGGCCAAGGCCATGGCCCTGCTGGAGCGCGTCGGCCTGGCGGACCGTGCCGGGACCTATCCCATCCAGCTCTCCGGCGGCCAGAAGCAGCGCGTGGCCATCGTCCGCGCCCTGTGTATGGAGCCGGACGTGATGCTCTTCGACGAGCCGACGTCGGCCCTCGATCCGGAGATGGTCGGCGAGGTCCTGGACGTCATGAAGGAGCTGGCCCACGACGGCATGACCATGGTGGTCGTGACCCACGAGATGGGCTTCGCCCGCGAGGTCGGCAACCGCGTCCTCTTCATGGCCGACGGCAAGCTGCTGGAGCAGGGCACGCCCGAGGACATCTTCGGCAACCCCCAGCACCCGCGTCTCAAGGATTTTCTCTCGAAGGTGCTGTGACTATGGATACTCTGGAGATCCTCTCTTACTTAAACGAAAACCGGAAGACATTTCTGGACCTCAGCGACGAGATCTGGGGCCTGGCAGAGCTTTCCATGCAGGAGTACCGCTCGGCGGAGGCCTATCTCCGCTGCCTCGAGGACCTCGGCTTCAAGGTGGAGAACCACCTGGCCGGGCTGCCCACGGCCTTCCTGGGCCGCTATGGCAGCGGAAAGCCCGTCATCGGCATCCTCGGCGAGTTCGACGCCCTGGCGTCCCTGTCCCAGGCGGCAGAGGAGACGGTCTGCCGCCCCCTGACCGCGGGCGGGAACGGCCACGGCTGCGGACATAACCTGCTGGGCGCGGCGTCGCTGGCGGCCGCCGCCGCGGTGAAGCACCTCATCGAGACCGGGAAGTGCGGCGGCACCGTGGTGTTCTACGGCTGCCCCGGCGAGGAGGGCTGCGCGGGCAAGGCCTTCATGGCCCGGGACGGCCTGTTCCGGGACCTGGACGCGGCGCTCTGCTGGCACCCCGGCGATGCGAACCAGGTGACCACCGGCTCCAACGCGGCCACGCTCCAGTTCGAGTATGAATTCCGCGGCGTCGCCGCCCACGCGGCGAACAGCCCGGAGCAGGGCCGCTCGGCCCTGGACGCCATGGAGCTGATGAACCTGGGCGTCCAGTTCCTGCGGGAACATATGCCGAGAACGGCGTCCATCCACTACGCGGTGCTGGACGCGGGCGGCGCGTCGCCCAACGTGGTCCAGCCCCATGCCCGGGTGCTCTACATGGTGCGCGGTGACTGCGTCCGCAGCGCCAAGAAGCTGCTGGCCAGGGTCCACAAGATCGCCCAGGGCGCGGCCCTGATGACGGAGACCGAGGTCTCCTGGCGCCAGATCGACGGCACGTCCAGCACGCTCTCCAACCGCGTGATCGAGGAACTGCTGGACCGGACGCTCCGGACCGTGCCCCTGCCCGTCTACACGGCGGAGGAGGAGCAGTTCGCGGCGCAGCTGGCGGTGACCTATCCCCACGACGGCCTGCCCGGCTGTGGCGAGGGCTGGAGCGAGGCGGACCGGGCCTTCGTGGACCGGGAGAGCCGGGGCGGCACGGCCCCGCTCAACGGCTTCGTGATGCCCTACGTCCATTCGAACGTGCTGAACCCCGGCTCTACGGACGTGGGCGACGTCAGCTGGCTGACGCCGACGGCCCAGTTCACGGCGGTCACCTGGACCTCCGGCGCGCCGGGCCACTCCTGGCAGAACGTCTCCATCGGCAAGACGTCCATCGCCCACAAGGGCCTCCTCTACGCGGCGGCGGTGCTGGCGGGCGCAGCGGAGACGCTGATGCAGGACGGCGCACTGCTGGCGGCGGCGCGGGAGGAATTTTCCCGCACGGCCCGGGCCGGCTACGACTGTCCCCTGGAGGCGGACACGAAGCCGGAGTCTGCGGTCTGAACAGAATCGAAGACCGGCGGAGCTTCCCCATGCGGGGCGGCTCCGCCGGATTTTTTGTCGAAGCGATGAAAATTCTGCGGAGAAAATCGGAGTTTTTTCCGATACTTTTGGACGGATTTGGCTGAATCGACAAAGCGGACGCCGGATTTCCGGATAAAATTTTCGGCCCGCTGCCCTTGGCAAATCCGGGGAACCATGCTATACTGGTGGCAGTTGATCCCCCTGTGACTGACGGAACTAGTGGAAACCACCACACGGGAGCAGGGAGGAGAGTCCGGCCAGGCGCCGGATGCCGGCCGTCTGGGCATACCAACTTCGGAGACTGTGTTTAGGGACCCGTGCGCAGCGCGGGCTGCGGCAGCCCCTCCGGAGGGGTGGTATGTCCTTTTTTATTGCTTTGGAGGAATGTCAGATGAAAAAAGTTGCGGTCATCATGGGCAGCGCCAGCGACCTGCCGGTGGTGGAAAAAGCGATCCGCACGCTGGAGGAGTATGGCGCGCCCTACGCGGTCCATGTGTTCTCGGCCCACCGGACGCCGGACGAGGCGGCGCAGTTTGCGTCCACGGCCCGGGCGGAGGGCTTCGGCGTCATTCTGGCGGCGGCCGGGATGGCGGCGCACCTGGCGGGCGCGCTCGCGGCCAGGACCACCCTGCCCGTGATCGGAATCCCAATCAAATCCAAGCAGCTCGACGGCATTGACGCGCTGCTGTCCACGGTCCAGATGCCCTCCGGGATCCCGGTCGGTACGGTGGCCATCGACGGCGCGGCAAATGCCGCCTTGCTGTCTCTCGAGATCCTGGCGGTCAGCGACGAGGCCCTGGCGGCCAAGCTGGACGCCGCCCGGGCCGCCGGAGCCGAAAAGGTCCTGCGCGCCAACCGCGAGGTCGAGGAGACCTACAACCACTGAACACCCATCCACACCATACTATAATAAATAAAGGAGAATCATCATGAAAACCGAGCAGATCTACGAAGGCAAGGCCAAGAAAGTTTACGCGACCGAGGATCCTGATCTTGTGATCGTCTCCTACAAGGACGACGCCACCGCCGGCGACGGCGCGAAGAAGGGCACCATCGTGGGCAAGGGCGTCATCAACAACCGGATGAGCAACCACCTGATGCAGCTGCTGGAGAAGGAGGGCGTCCCCACCCACTTCGTGCAGGAGCTGAGCGACCGCGAAACCCTGGTCAAGCGCGTGTCCATCGTGCCTCTGGAGGTCATCGTGCGCAACATCTCTGCCGGCCACTTTGCCCAGCGCTACGGCGTGGAGGAGGGCATCGTCTTCGAGCAGCCCACCATCGAGTTCTCCTATAAGAACGACGACCTGCATGACCCGCTCCTCAACGCCTACCACGCCCTGGCCCTCAAGCTGGCCACCCAGGAGGAGATCGACCGCATCAAGTCCCTGTCCTTCAAGGTCAACGAGGTCCTGAAGGCCTACTTCCTGGCCCGCAATGTCCGCCTGGTGGACTTCAAGCTGGAGTTCGGACGCCTGAAGGACGGCACCATCGTCCTGGCTGATGAAATTTCCCCGGACACCTGCCGCTTCTGGGACGCTACCACCAACGAAAAGCTCGACAAGGACCGCTTCCGCCGGGACCTCGGCGGCGTTGAGGACGCCTACAACGAGATGATGCACCGCGTCTTCGGTGATGCCAAGGCATGAGCGGACTGCATGAAGAATGCGGCGTGTTCGGCATCTGGCAGAGAGAGCCGGGCCCCGTCGCCATGGACGTCTACTACGGCCTTTATTCCCTCCAGCACCGCGGCCAGGAGAGCTGCGGCATCGTGGTCAACGACGACGGCGTTTTCCGCCTCCACAAGGAGGAGGGCCTCGTCAGCACGGTATTCACGCCCCGCATTCTCGAGGAGCTGGGCACCGGCTCCATGGCCATTGGCCATGTGCGCTACGGCACCACCGGCTTCGGCGGCGCGCTGAACGCCCAGCCCATCGTCGTCAACCACATCAAGGGCCATATGGCCCTGGCCCACAACGGCAACCTGGTCAACGCCTTTGAGCTGCGCCGGGAGCTGGAGCTGGATGGCTCCATCTTCCACATGACCAGCGACACGGAGGTCATCTCCTACGTCATCATCCGCGAGCGGCTCAAGGCCCCATCCATTGAGGAGGCCGTGAACCGTGCCATGGACCGCCTCAAGGGCGCCTACTCCCTGGTCATCATGTCGCCCTCGAAGCTCATCGCTGTCCGCGACCCCCGGGGCTTCCGGCCCCTCTGCTACGGCAAGCGGCCCGACGGCAGCTATGTCATCGCCTCGGAGAGCTGCGCCCTCGACGCCGTGGGCGCGGACTTCGTCCGGGACGTGGAGCCGGGCGAGATCGTCGTATTTCACGAGGACGGGGCCATCCAGTCCATCCGCGACCACTGCGGCCAGGCGGAACGGAGCACCTGCATTTTCGAGTACATCTACTTCGCCCGGCCCGATTCCTGCATCGACGGCTGCGGCGTCCACGAGGCGCGGCTCCGGGCGGGCGAATGTCTCGCCGAGGACTCCCCGGCGGAGGCCGACATCGTCGTCGGCGTGCCGGACTCGGGGCTGGACGCGGCCATCGGCTACTCGCGCCGCTCCGGCATCCCCTACGAGATGGGCTTCATCAAAAATAAGTACATCGCCCGGACCTTCATCGCGCCGGACCAGCGGATGCGCGAGCGGAACGTCAGCATCAAGCTGAACCCCATCGCCGACGTGGTGGCGGGGAAGCGGGTCGTGCTGGTGGACGACTCCATCGTCCGCGGCACCACGAGCGCCCGCATCGTCCGGCTGCTGCGCAGCGCCGGGGCCAAGGAGATCCATATGCGCATCTCCGCGCCGCCCTTCACGAACCCCTGCTACTACGGCACGGACATCGATTCCCAGGAGCACCTGATCGCCTGCCACCACACGGTGGAGGAGATTGCGGAGATCATCGGGGCGGACAGCCTGGGCTACCTCCGGGCGGACCGGCTCGGGCGGCTCATCGGCACGCCCGCCGGCTGCGGCTACTGCGACGCCTGCTTCACGGCGAACTATAAAACGGACGTCCCCAAGGACAGCGGCAAGAGCCGCTTTGAACGAAAGCTGAGCGAGAGGGAGAAAAAAGCATGAAAAATTCAAGTTCCAGCAGCTATGCCGCCGCCGGTGTGGATATTACGGCAGGCTACCGGGCCGTGGAGCTGATGAAGGCCCACATTGCCCGGACTATGACCGGGGGCGTGGCCTCGGACATCGGCGGCTTCGGCGGCCTCTTTTCCCTGGACCTCACCGGCATCCAGAAGCCGGTGCTGGTCAGCGGCACCGACGGCGTCGGCACGAAGCTGAAGCTGGCCTTCCGCATGGACAAGCACAATACCGTCGGCATCGACTGCGTGGCCATGTGCGTCAACGACATCATCTGCTGCGGCGCGAAGCCGCTGTTCTTCCTGGATTACATCGCCTGCGGCAAGAATGTGCCGGAGCGCATCGCCTCCATCGTCGAGGGCGTGGCCGAGGGCTGCGTCCAGTCCGGAGCCGCCCTCATCGGCGGCGAGACGGCGGAGATGCCCGGCTTCTACCCTGCGGACGAGTACGACCTGGCGGGCTTTGCCGTCGGCGTCGTGGACCGGGACCGCATTGTCCGCAACGACGGCATGGTGCCCGGCGACGTGGTGCTGGCTCTGCCCTCCAGCGGTGTCCACTCCAATGGCTTCTCCCTGGTGCGCAAGGTCTTCGACGTGGAGCACGCCGACCTCACGGCCCCGGTGGAGGCCCTGGGCGGCGCGTCTCTCGGAGAGACGCTGCTGACGCCCACGAAGATTTACGTGAAGCCGGTCCTGGCGCTGCTGGAGCAGGTGGCCGTCAAGGGCATCTCCCACATCACCGGCGGCGGCTTCTACGAGAATATGCCCCGCTGCCTCAAGCCGGGCCTCAGCATGAAGATCGAAAAGGCCGCCGTCCGCACCCCGGCCATCTTCCGCCTGCTGGCGGAGACCGGGAACGTGCCGGAGCGGGACCTCTACAACACCTTCAACATGGGCGTCGGCATGAGCATCGTCGTGGCCAGGGAGGACGCGGACCGCGCCCTCAACGTGCTGCGCGCGGCCGGGGAAGACGCCTACGTGCTGGGCGAGCTGACGGCGTCCGGGGAGGGCGTCATCCTGTGCTGAGCCGGAGGACGCGCATTGCCGTCCTCGTCTCCGGCGGCGGCACGAATCTGCAGGCCCTGCTGGACGCAGGCTTGCAGAACGGGGAGATCGTCCTGGTGCTCTCCTCAAATCCGAATGCCTATGCCCTGGAGCGGGCGCGCCGGGCCGGGATCCCGGCCAAGGCCGTCAGCCGGAAGGACTGCGCCGGGCAGGCGGAGTTCGAGGAAAGGCTGGAGGCGGCGCTCCGGGAGGCCGGGGCGGAGCTTCTGGTGCTGGCGGGCTTCCTCAGCATCCTAAGTGAAGCGTTTGTAGCGAAGTACCCCAAACGCATTCTCAACGTCCACCCGTCGCTGATCCCGTCCTTCTGCGGCCAGGGCTTCTACGGCCTGCGGGTCCACGAGGCGGCGCTGGCCCGGGGCGTCAAGCTCACCGGGGCGACGGTGCATTATGTCAACGAGATCCCCGACGGCGGGGAAATTCTGCTGCAAAAGGCGGTCCCGGTGGAGCCGGGCGACACGCCGGAAGCCTTGCAGCGGCGCGTGATGGAGCAGGCCGAATGGCTGCTGCTGCCCCGGGCGACGGAGCTGGCGGCGGCGCGACTCAGGGAGGAACACGATGAACGTCTATGAAGTAAGCACGCTGCGCGAGCGGCTGGCGGGCAACCGCTATCCGGGCCGTGGCATCGTCGTCGGCAAGACCGCCGACGGCAAAAAGGCTGCCGCGGCCTATTTCATCATGGGCCGCAGCGCCAACAGCCGCAACCGCGTCTTCGCGGAGGAGCAGGGCGCGGTCTACACGAAGCCCTTTGACGCCTCGAAGGTCGAGGACCCGTCCCTCATCATCTACGCGGCGGTCCGGACCTATGAGAACCGCCTCATCGTCACCAACGGCGACCAGACCGACACGGTCTACGACGGCCTCCGGGCGGGCAAAGGCTTTGCCGAGGCCCTGACGGCCCGGGAATTTGAGCCGGACGGCCCCAACTGGACGCCCCGCATCAGCGCCCTGCTGACCTTCGCGGACGGGGACTTCACCTATGAGATGAGCATCCTCAAGAGCGGCGACGCAGCGGGCAGCTTCTGCAACCGCTTCACCTTCTCCTACGGCGCGGCGGCGGGCGTCGGCCATTTCCTCCACACCTATGTCTGCGACGGCAGCCCCATCCCCACGTTCCAGGGCGAGCCGGAGCGCGTGGCCATCCCGGACTCCATCGACGCGCTGACGGAGACGCTCTGGGACAGCCTGGACGCGGAAAATAAAATTTCGCTCTACGTCCGCTACACGGACCTGGCGAGCGGCGCCGTGGAAACGCGGCTCATCAACAAGAATCGGGAGGTCCAGGAAGCATGAAGGAATTTGAACTGAAATACGGCTGCAACCCCAATCAGAAGCCCGCACGCATCTATATGCAGGACGGGAGCGAGCTGCCGCTGACCGTGCTGAACGGCCGCCCCGGCTACATCAACTTTCTGGACGCCCTCAACGCCTGGCAGCTGGTGAAGGAGCTGAAGGAGGCCCTGGGTCTGCCTGCGGCGACGAGCTTCAAGCACGTCAGCCCCACCTCCGCCGCCGTCGGCCTGCCGCTGCCGGAGGCGCTGAAGCGCGCCTGCTTCGTGGACGATGTCGAGGGCCTCGACGAGAACCCTCTGGCCTGCGCCTACGCCCGGGCCCGCGGCACGGACCGGCTCTGCTCCTTCGGCGACTGGGTCGCCCTCTCCGACGTCTGCGACGAACTGACGGCCCGGCTCATCCAGCGCGAGGTCTCCGACGGCGTCATCGCCCCGGGCTACACCGACGAGGCCCTGGCTATCCTCAGGACGAAGCGCAAGGGCGGCTACAACGTCGTGGCCATCGACCCCGACTATGTGCCCGCCCCGGCGGAGCACAAGCAGGTCTTCGGCGTCACCTTCGAGCAGGGGCGCAACAACTTTAAGATCGATCGGGAATTGCTCTCGAAGCTGGTCACGGCCAACAAGACCCTGCCGGACAGCGCGGCCCGGGACCTCATCGTCTCGCTCATCACCCTCAAATATACCCAGTCCAACTCCGTCTGCTTCGCCGTGGACGGCCAGGCCATCGGCGTCGGCGCGGGCCAGCAGTCCCGCATCCACTGCACCCGCCTTGCGGGCGGCAAGGCCGACACCTGGCACCTGCGTCAGCACGAGAAGGTGCTGAACCTGCCCTTCCGGCCCGACCTGGGCCGCCCGGGCCGGGACAACGTCATCGACGGCTACATCAACCAGAACGAGGAGGACGTCTGCGCCGACGGCAACTGGCAGCGCTATTTCACAAAGCAGCCCGACCCGTTCACCAAGGCGGAGCAGCAGGCCTATCTCGCCGGGATCACCGGCGTGGCCCTCGGCTCCGACGCCTTCTTCCCGTTCCCGGACAACATCGAGCGGGCGAGGCGCAGCGGCGCAAGCTACATTGCGGAGCCGGGCGGCTCCATCCGCGACGACCTGGTGATCGAGGCCTGCGACCGTTACGGCATGGTCATGGCCTTCACCGGAATGCGTCTGTTCCATCACTGAGAAGGAGGCGGCGGAAGTGAAACTCATGGTAGTCGGCGGCGGCGGCCGCGAGCATGCCATCATCAAGGCGCTGAAAAAGAATCCGTCGGTCACGGAGATCTACGCCCTGCCGGGCAACGGCGGCATCGCCCGGGACGCGGTCTGCGTCCCCATCGGCGCGAAGGACCTGGACGGCATCGTCCGCTTCGCGCAGGAGCAGCACATCGACTTCGCCGTGGTGGCGCCGGACGATCCGCTGGTCCTCGGGGCCGTGGACCGGCTGACCGCCGCGGGCGTGCCTTGCTTCGGGCCGGACGCCAAGGCGGCTATCCTGGAGGGCAGCAAGGTCTTCTCCAAGCAGCTTATGAAGAAATACGGCATCCCCACCGCCGCCTATGAGACCTTCGACCGGATGGAGGATGCCCTCCGCTATGTGGAGACGGCGAAGACGCCCATCGTGGTCAAGGCAGACGGCCTGGCCCTCGGCAAGGGCGTCATCATCGCCGAGACCCGGGAGGAGGCGGCGAAGGCCGTCCGCTCCATGATGGAGGACCGGCTCTTCGGCGAGAGCGGCAGCCACATCGTCATCGAGGAGTTCCTGGAGGGCCCCGAGGTCTCCGTGCTGGCCTTTACCGACGGCAAGACCGTGAAGCCCATGGTGTCCTCCATGGACCATAAGCGGGCGCTGGACGGCGACCGCGGCCTCAACACCGGCGGCATGGGCACCGTCGCCCCGAACCCCTGCTATACAAAGGAAGCGGCGCAGCGCTGCATGGATGAGATTTTCCTGCCGACGATCCGCGCCATGAACGCCGAGGGCCGCCCCTTCCGCGGCTGCCTCTACTTCGGACTGATGCTGACGAAGGACGGCCCGAAGGTCATCGAGTACAACTGCCGCTTCGGCGACCCGGAGACCCAGGTGGTGCTGCCCCTGCTGGAGAGCGATCTGCTCACCGTCATGCAGGCCACGGCGGAGGGCCGTCTGGCCGAGACCGAGGTCCGCTTTTCGGACCGCAGCGCCTGCTGCGTCGTGCTGGCCTCCGAGGGCTATCCCACCCACTATGAGAAGGGCTTCCCCATCACCCTGCCCAAGCGGCTGGGGGACCACGAGGAGATTTACATCGCCGGGGCGAAGGAGGAGGACGGCGCGCTGCTGACGAACGGCGGCCGGGTCCTCGGGGCCGTGGCCACGGCGGACACGCTGGCGGACGCCGTCCGGGACGCTTACGCCCTGGCCGGGCGCATCACCTTCCGCAATGCCTACTGCCGCAGCGACATCGGCGCGCGGGCCCTGCGCGTCAAGAATTGAGAGGTGCCGAACTTGGTTTACCGTGTATTTGTGGAGAAAAAGCCGGCGCTGGCCAACGATGCCCGCGCCCTCTGCCGGGAGCTGCAGACGTTCCTGGGCATCCGCGCACTGGAGGGTGTGCGGATCGTGAACCGCTACGACGTGGAGCACATCGGCGCGGAGCTGTTCCGCTATGCGGTGCAGACCGTGCTCTCGGAGCCGCAGCTGGACAACGTCTCGGAGACGCTCCATGCGGCGGAGGGGGAGACCGTCTTTGCCGTGGAGTACCTGCCCGGCCAGTTTGACCAGCGGGCGGACAGCGCGGCCCAGTGCATCCAGATCCTCTCCCAGGGCGAGCGCCCCGACGTGCGCACGGCCCGGGTTTACCTGCTGCGCGGCGCGCTGACCGCG
>CALICR010000124.1 GCA_938049125.1 uncultured Clostridia bacterium | reverse complement strand
CGGCTTCTTGCGGATGACGCCGAGGCCGGAGCAGGGCACGTCGCAGATCACGCGGTCAAAGCGTCCGCTCCACTCCGGGACGGGCTTGGACGCGTCCTGCTGCCCCGCCTCCAGAATGGAAATACCGAGACGTGCCGCGCCCTTTTCGATGAGGGCGATCTTGTGGGGGTGCAGGTCCCGGCTGAGGAGTGTGCCGCAGTTTTCCATGGCGATGGCCGCAGCGAAGCTCTTGCCGCCGGGCGCGGCGCAGCAGTCCAGCACCTGCATCCCAGGCTGCACGTCCGCCGCCAGCACGGCGAGCCTCGCCGCCGGGTCCTGGACGTAGAACAGGCCTTCCCGGAACTCCGGCAGCGCCTCCAGGTTCCCGCTGCCCGTGAGGACCAGACAGTCCGGGCACCAGGGGTGGACCTCCGCGCTGATGCCCGCGGCTTGGAGCCGCTCCATCAGGGCGTCGGCGGTGGCGCGCAGGGTGTTGACCTGCACCGTCAGCAGGGCAGGCTCGTTCTGGCTCCGCAGCAGCGGCTCCAGCTTCGCCTCCCCCACGGCCCGGCGCAGCAGGTCCGTCAGTTCCGGCGGGCAGCTATAGCGCACCGCGAGATCCGGCGGCTCCGGCAGCCGGTCCTTTTCCCGGGACAGATTGCGGAGCAGGCCGTTGATGAGGCCCGCGGCCCGGGGATTGGCCAGGCGCTTGCCCTGGCGCACCGCCTCGTTGACGGCGGCGGAGTCGGGCACCTTCTCAAAAAAGAGGATCTGGCACGCGCCGAGGCGCAGGATGTCCGCCACCGCTGGCTGGAGCTGCTTTCGCCCGCCGCGCAGGAAGGCGTCGATATAAAAGTCCAGCAGCAGCCGGTTCTGCATCACGCAGTAGACCAGCCGGGAGGCCAGCGCGGCCTCCCGGGCGTCCAGCCGGTCCCGGGCAAGATATTCCTTCAGTGCGCCGTCCGCCCAGGCCTGCTTCGTCCGGCAGGCGATGAGGACGGAGAGCGCCGTGTCTCTGGCAGCCATGCTTGTTCCTCTGGTTTCTTAAATTTCGATGGGATGGCCGCGGAAGTAGTCTGCCGCCCGCATCCGCTTCCCGCCGCTGGCCTGGAGCTCGGTGATGCAGAGCACCGCGCCGCTGCCGCAGGCAATCTCCAGCCCCTGCTTCGTGAGGCCCAGCAGCGTGCCCGGGGCGGCCTCCGCGGTGCGGCCCGTGGGCTCAACGCGGAAAATTTTGAAGCCGGTCCCGCCCAGCTCCGCCGTGGCCACGGGCCAGGGCTGGAGGCCGCGGACCTGGTCGATGATCTCCCGGCTGCTCCCGCGCCAGTCGATGGGGCTGAGGTCCTTGCTGAGCATGGGGGCGAAGGTGACCTTCGCCGGGTCCTGGGGCGTCCGCCGGGCCGTCCCGTTTCCGATGGCGCGCACGGTCTCGCTCAGCAGCTCCGCGCCCAGCACGGCGATGCGGTCCATCAGCTCGCCGGAGGTCTCCATGGGGTCGATGGTCAGGGACTTCTCCGCGATCATATCGCCCGCGTCCATCTCCTCCGCCAGGTACATGGCCGTCACGCCGGTCACGTCCAGGTGATTGAGGATAGCCCACTGCACCGGGCCGGAGCCGCGCAGGGCGGGCAGCAGGCTTCCGTGGATGTTGATGCAGCCCAGGGGCGGCACGTCCAGCACCGCCTTCGGCAGCAGCTTGCCATAGGCCACCACGGCCACCAGCTCCGGGCGCAGCGCCCGCAGCGTCTCCGCCGCCTCCGCGGTCCGGAGGCTTTCGGGCTGGAGCACCGGGATGCCCCGCGCCAGCGCCAGCTCCTTTACGGGGGACTGGGCAAGCTTATGGCCGCGGCCCTTGGGCGTGTCCGGCTTCGTGTAGACCGCCGCGATGTCATGGCCGTCCTCGCAGAGCCGCCGGAGACACGTCGCCGCGATGTCCGGCGTGCCCATGAATACGATCCTCACTCCGCTTCCTCCTCGTCCTGAAAGGCATAGAGCTTCTCCAGCTCCTCGGGCGTCAGCATATGCTCGGCGATCTCCGTATAGAGGTGGCCGTCCAGGTGGTCATACTCGTGGCAGAAGCAGCGGGCGATCAGCTCCTCGCCCTCGGCCTCGAACCATTCGCCGCTGCGGTCCTGGGCGCGCAGCTTCACGACGTTGGGGCGGCGCACGATGCCGTACTTGCCGGGTACGCTGAGGCATCCCTCGGCCCCGACCTGCTCGCCGCTTTTCTCGATGAGCTCCGGGTTGATGCACTCGAGGATCTCCTCGCCGGTGTCCACGATGAACAGTCGCCGCAGCACGCCCACCTGGGGCGCGGCGAGGCCGACGCCGCCGGCGTCCTCCAGCGTCTCCTTCATATCGTCCAGCAGCTCCCAGAGCCGCCGGTCAAACCGCTCCACGGGCCGGGACACCTTGCCCAGCGTCTCGCTGCCCTCGGTCAAAATCTTCCGTAATGCCATGTTAAACGCCTCTCAATCGTATGAATTCTGGTCGGCAGAGGCGGTCACGCCCCGGCTCGTCTTTTCTTTCGCAAAGGTCCGCAGCAGCCAGGCCACCAGCTGCCGGGCCGCCCGGGAGCCCTCCAGGCTCAGCGTCAGGCGGTAGCGGTACTGGCGGCTGACGCGCACCACCGGCGCAGGCGCCGGACCCAGCACGCGCATGGTCAGCCCGCTCCCGGGCAGCGCCGCCAGCAGCAGGTCCCGGAAGCGCTGCGCCCCGGCAGCGACCCGCTCCTCATCCTCGCCGGTGAACGTCACCGTGATGAGGTCCGCAAAGGGCGGACAGCCGCGCAGCTGCCGCAGCGGCAGCTCCAGCGTGTAAAAGCTGTCGTAGTCCTGGGCCGCGGCCAGGCGGATGACCGGGTTCTCCGGCGTCATGGTCTGGATGAGCGCCAGGCCCCGGGCCGCGCCCCGGCCCGACCGGCCCACGACCTGGGTGATCATGGAGAAGGCAGTCTCCGCGGCGCGGAAGCTGTCCAAATAGAGTGCTGCGTCGGCGTCCAGGACTCCCACCAGCGTCACATTCTCGAAATTCAGCCCCTTCGTGACCATCTGTGTGCCCACCAGCACCGGGATCTTCTTCTCCCGAAAGCGGCGGAGGATGGCCTCATGGGGGTTGTCCGCCCGGACGACATCAGCGTCCATCCGAAGAATTTCCTTTCCGGGCAGCAGGGCCTTCAGCTCCGCCTCCACCCGCTGTGTGCCGAAACCCACCATTTTGAGGTGCCCGCCGCAGGCGGGACAGCTCTGGTAGACCGGACGGGAAAAGCCGCAGTAGTGGCACATGAGCCGCCCGTTGTCCCGGTGGTACGTCAGGTTGACGCTGCAATTGGGGCACTGGGGCACATGGCCGCAGTCCACGCAGACCAGCATCCGGCTGCTGCCGCGGCGGTTCAGGAACAGGATGGCCTGCCGGTCCCCGTTCTCCCGCAGCGCCTGCTGGAGGCGGCGGCTGAGGGGCGAGCCGTTCCCGGCGCGCAGCTCCTGCTTCATGTCCACGATCTCCGTGTCCGGCAGGGGCTGGCCGTTGTAGCGGCTGCGCAGGCGATAGAGCGCATACTGCCCGCTCCGGGCGCGGTACATACTCTCGACGGAGGGCGTGGCGGAGCCGAGGAGCACCAGCGCCCCCTCCCGCACGCCGCGGTAGAGCGCCACATCCCGGGCGTGGTAGCGGGGCGTGCTCTCGGATTTGTAGCTGTGCTCCTGCTCCTCGTCGAGAATGAGGAGACCGGGCCGCCGCAGCGGCGCAAAGACCGCCGACCGCGTGCCCACGACCACGTCGGCCTCGCCGCGCCGCACCCGGTTCCAGGCGTCGTAGCGCTCGCCGATGCGCAGGCGGCTGTGGAGCACGGAGACGCGGCTGCCGAACTGGGCCGTCAGCTGCTCCACGAGCTGGGGCGTCAGCGAGATCTCCGGCACCAGCAGCATGGCGCTGCGCCCGAGGTCGAGGCAGGCGCGGATCAGGCGGAGGTAGACCGCCGTCTTGCCGCTGCCTGTGACGCCGTAGAGCAGGGCCGCGCCGGGCTTTTCCTGCCGCAGCTGGGCGAGGAGGCCTTCAAAGGCCGCCTGCTGCTCGGTGTTCAGTACCGGCGGCTCCGCCGTGGGGCGGGCATGGGCCGTCTGCTCCCGTTCCACAGCCTGCTCCGTCTCCGTGAGGAGGCCCTGATCCGCGAGCCGCCGCAGCGTCTCCG
>CALICR010000123.1 GCA_938049125.1 uncultured Clostridia bacterium | reverse complement strand
GTGTCCGTGGACCGCCGAGACCTCGATGGGGTCCCCGAGGCCCAGGGAGTAGAATTCATAGACGTCCGGGTTCGTGGGGCCGACGCTGTCGCACTTGTTGACGGCCAGGCACACGGGCTTCCGGCTCCGGAGGAGCATAGACGCGATGTCCTGGTCCGCGGCGGTGACGCCGGTGTGGACGTCCGTGACCATGATGATGACGTCCGCCGTCTCGATGGCGATCTCGGCCTGACGGCGCATGAACAGCAGGATCTCGGAATCGGTGGACGGCTCGATGCCGCCGGTGTCCACCAGCATGAAGTCGCGGCCGTTCCAGTCGCACTCGCCGTAGATGCGGTCCCGGGTCACGCCCGGCGTGTCCTCGACGATGGCCGTGCGATGGCCGGTCAGCTTGTTGAAGAGCATGGACTTGCCCACGTTGGGGCGACCCACGATCGCTACCAGGGGTTTTGCCATTGCGGCACCTCCTTCAGATTCGGGCGCATACAAGAAAAGAGGAAGGACGCCTCCTTCCTCTCACCTTGTCAGTTCGTTTCCACTGCCAGGACTTCGCGGCCATTGTAGGTACCGCAAGCCTTGCAGGCTCTGTGGGGCATGACGGGTTCACCGCACTTGGGGCAGGCGACGAAGCCCGGCGCGCTGACTTTCCAGTGGGAGCTGCGTCTCTTGTCGCGTCTTGCCTTGGAAACTTTACACTTCGGAACAGCCATGATGACACCTCCTTGGTCAAAATGCCTGGCGGCATATAACTACGTTATTTCCCCTTCAGCAGCGTTTTCAGCACCGCCAGCCGGGGGTCGGCCTCAGCCTGACAGCCGCAGGGGCCTTCATTCAGGTCCTTGCCGCACCGGAAGCACAGGCCCTTGCAGTCTTCTCTGCAAAGGAGCCTCGAATCCATGTTCAGCACGAACGCGGTCCTTACGATGTCCGTGAGATCAGCGCAGTCATGCTCGAGCAGGAACACCCATTCGTCCGCATCCTCCTCCCGCTCCAGCTCCCGCACCAGGACGGCGTCCATGGGGTAGGAGACCTTGCGGAGAAAGGGCTTTGCGCAGCGGTCGCAGACGCCGTGCAGCGTCGTTTCCACCGTGCCGTGCAGAAGCAGCACGCCGGCACTGTTTTTCACCGTGCCCTTGGCGACGACCGGCTCCTGCGCGGGGCAGCATCCGCCGAAGCTGAGGTCACTGAGGTCCAGCGCTGTTTCAAAGGGTACCACGCCGGGGCAATCTACAATTTTAGATAAGTCCAGCAGCATTGTACACTCCTCGCATAATCACGCACCGCTTATTATAGAGGAAAACCCCCGGCTTGTCAAATACTTTTTCACAAAATATTTTCATTTCCCCAAGATTTTCCGCCCCGCACCGCCGCCCGGCCCCAAGATACGGGGGAAGGCCGCGCGGTGCGCGGCCTTCCGGGTGTTTGATATGAGGGTCAGGCGGGCTCGATGTGCAGGCGCAGCAGGGCGAGGCACTGGGCCGTGCAGAGGAGCCGTTTCATATCGCGTTTCTTTCCGGACCGGGGCGCACCGGTCCGGCTTCCGTGCGCGGGCTTCGTCTCTCTTTTTGCTTCGATGATACACTGGATTGCATGATTTTGTTAATCTTTTTATGAAAATTATTTTCATTTTTGTTGATTCCGTCACTTTGGGACCTCGACCGCATTTCCTCCTTGACATTTCCCGCCGGAGCCGTCATAGTGGAGGGGATGAAAAGGAGGCGCGGCCATGAAGGAATTCAAGATCGGCAAAAACGACGCGGGGCAGCGGCTGGACCGCTTTCTCGCCAAGAACGTTCCCCTGCTCCCCGCCTCGCTGGCCCAGAAGTACATCCGCCTCAAGCGCATCAAGCTGGACGGCAAGCGCGCCGAGCGCGACACCCGGCTGCCCGAGGGCAGCACGCTCCAGCTCTACCTCAACGACGAGTTCTTCGACACGCCGAAGGAGGAGAACGCCTACCTCACCGTGTCCGCGCCGAAGCTCCGCATCGTCTACGAGGACGAGAACCTCCTGCTGGTGGACAAGCGGCCCGGGCTGGCGGTCCATCCCCACGACGGGGCCGAGTACGGCCGCACCCTCATCGACCACATCCAGGCCTACCTCTACCAGAAGCGCGAATGGCGGCCCCGGGAGGAGAACGCCTTCACCCCGGCCCTCTGCAACCGCATCGACCGCAACACCGGCGGCATCGTCATCGCCGCCAAGACGGCGGAGGCCCTGCGCATCATGAATGAGAAGATCAAGGACCGGGAGCTGACGAAGCGCTACCTCTGCATCGTCCATGGCACGCCGTCGCCCCGGGCCGGGAAGATCGAGGGCTACCTCTTCAAGGACGCGAAGAAAAACCAGGTCTTCCTCAGCAAGACCTCGACGCCCGGCTCCAAGACGTCCATCACCGAATATCGGACCCTGGCCGTCCGGGACGGCCTCGCACTGGTGGAATGCACGCTTGTCACCGGGCGGACCCATCAAATTCGCGCCTCCATGGCCTGGATCGGCCATCCGCTGCTGGGCGACGGCAAGTACGGGAAGCTCGACAAGCGCTATGACCGGACGTACCAGGCCCTCTATTCCTATCAGCTCAGCTTCCGCTTCACCACGGACGCCGGGTGCCTCGCGCCGCTGAACGGCCGGACCTTCACCGTGGACCGCGTGGACTTCGCCGAGGAATTCTTCCCCGACTACCGGCTCGGGTCCTGAATCTGCAAAAAAACGGTACCGCACAAGTGCGGTACCGTTCTTTTTTTAGGCTTCGACGTGATCCGTCAGGTAGGTGCGGAGCGTCTCGACGCCCTCGGGCGTCATGGGGAACTCTGCCGTCTCCTCCACAGTGCTCTTCTCGATGCAGAACCGGCCGTGCCAGATCTTAGCCTCGATGCTCCCCTCCTCCACCTTCGGCGTCAGGAGAAAGCGCAACGGGCCGCAGCTGCCGGAGAAGGTGTTCCCGTTCGTGAAGCTTCGCATGGTCGGGAGGAAAATTTCGGTGTTCAATCCCGGAACACCACCTCATTGGTGTCCGCGTTCATGGACTCCACGATGGCCAGGGATTCGAGATGGAGACCCGACGCGCGGTAGCGGTCGCCCGCGCCCTGGAAGCCCTTCTCCACCACGATGCCGACGCCCTGGAGCGTGGCCCCGGCCTGCTCGATGATGGAGCAGAGGCCGTCCAGCGCCTTGCCGTTGGCGAGAAAATCGTCAATGATGAGAATTTTGTCCGCGGGGCTCAAAAAGCGCTTGTCCACGATGACGTTGTTGTCCATGTTGTGGGTGTAGGAGTGGACCTTGGCGCAGTAGACGCTGTCGCCCACGTTCGTGGCCGTGGATTTCTTCGCAAACACCAGATTGCAGTCAAAATACTGGGCGGCAATGGCCGCGATGCCGATGCCGGAGGCCTCGATGGTGAAAATCTTGTTGATCTCCACACCCTCGAAGCGGCGCTTGAATTCCTTGCCGATCTCCTGCAGCAGGCGGACGTCCACCTGATGGTTGAGAAAGCTGTTGATCATCAGGATGTTGCCCGGCCGGACAATGCCCTCTTCCCGAATTTTCTGCTTGAGCAGCTCCATGTTTCTCTCTGTCTCCTTCTCAGTCCTTCATGAGTTCTTCCATCTCGTCCAGCAGCGTACCGAAGAGCTTCAGCGCCTGGTTGACCGGCTCCGCCGTGGTCATGTCCACGCCCGCGCCCTTCAGAAGGTCGATGGGGTCCTTGCTGCATCCGCCGGACAGGAAGCCCAGGTAGTCGTCCACGGCGGGCTTGCCCTCCCGCAGAATGCGGCGGCTCAGGGCGATGGCGGCGGCGTAGCCCGTCGCGTACTGGAAGACGTAGTAGTTGTAGTAGAAGTGCGGGATGCGCGCCCACTCCAGGGCGATCTCGTCGTCCACCACCATATCCTCGCCGAAGTACAGCTCGTTGAGGCCGCGGTAGACCTCGCAGAGCTTCTCCGCCGTCAGGGCGACACCCTGGGCCGACAGCTCGCCGATCTTCAGCTCGAACTCGGCGAACATGGTCTGGCGGTACAGGGTGCTCTTGAACTGCTCGAGGAAGTGGTTGATGAGGTAGGCCCGCTCCTTCTTGTCCGTGGTCCTGCCCAGCAGGTACTCCATTAGCAGAGCCTCGTTGCAGGTGGAGGCCACCTCGGCCACGAAGATGACGTAGTCGCGGTAGACTGC
>CALICR010000122.1 GCA_938049125.1 uncultured Clostridia bacterium | reverse complement strand
GCGGCTCGTGGTGCTCTGCAAGACCATCCGCAAGGAGATGCGCCAGGTGCTCCACCCGAAGAGCGTCGGCGTCACCCTCATGGACGGAAAGCCGGTGCCCCACGAGGTGCTGCGCTCCATCAATGTGTTCATGGTGGCCTACTTCCTGATCTTTGCGGCCTCCACCTTCCTCATCAGCTTCGACGAGTTCGACCTCGTGACGAACTTCACCGCCGTGGCGGCCACGCTGAACAACATCGGCCCCGGCCTCGCCGCCGTCGGTCCGGCCCGCAGCTTCGCCCTCTTCTCCCCGGGCGCCAAGCTCGTGCTGATCTTCGATATGCTCGCCGGCCGCCTGGAGCTGCTCCCCATGCTCATTCTCTTCGGCAAAGAGACCTGGAAGCGCTTCTGAATCGTTTGATCCCCCGGACCTGCCCGGCCCGGGGGATTTTTGTGCATACAAAAGGCCTGTCCCCAATCGGGGACAGGCCCAAATTCACTCAATCCGCGCGGCGTTCCTCCTTGACCTTCGGCTCCGGCCTGCGGAACAGGGACTTGCCCTGGGGGAGGCGGAGGGGGAGGAAGAGGGGGCGCTTTTTCTCCGGCGGCATCCGCTCGGCCCGGGCGCGGTAGGAGGCCGCGGCGTCGGACTCGCCGGAGTAGAGCAGCCGGGACACCCGGTAGCTGCCGTCCTCCTCCCGGACGAGGCGCACCCGCACCAGATATTCGCCGTGGCGGCCGCACTTTGAAAGGGTCATGTAGCGGTGGCCGGGCTGGGCGATCCAGCGGGCGGGCCGCATCTTCTTCCTGCACAGGGGACAGAGGTTCTCGCGGCCGCCCATGGCCCGCAGCACCGCGTCCTTGTCGGCATAGCCGCGGAAGACGGTGCGGCTGATGCAGCCGGGGATGTCCGCGCTGTTCTCCTCGCGGCGCTTGGCGGCGGCGCGGTACTCGGCCATGCCCCGGCGGAGGTCCAGCCGCGTGCAGATGACGGCGGTGTGGTAGGCGTCGCCGAGGGCGTCGTGGGCCGGGCGGCTCGGCTCGATGCCGAAGAGGGCCATGGCCGTCTTGAGGGCCTTCTGGCCCGAGGACCCGTCGGTCTGGGCGTTGAAGATGAGCTGGGCGTTGTACCAGCGGTCCACCCAATCGCTCTCAAAGCCGTGAAGGGCCATGTTCTCCTTGAGAATGCCGATGTCGTCAAAGCCCCAGGTGAGGAAGACGCAGTCCTCGCCGCACCAGGCCCGGAATTCCTCCAGCACCTCCGGGAAGGACCGCCCCTCCTCACGGAGCCGGGCCTCCTTGATGCCGGTCAGGCTGCTGACGCGCTTGTTGAGCCTGCGGTAATATTTGGGCAGAACGAGACGCTGGAACTCGTCCCCGATGACCTGGTCCTCGGACACGCGCACCGCGCCGATCTGAATGATCTCCCCGTGAATGGGAACCGGCAGCACCTTCTGCGCCGACGGCGAGCCGGGCCAGGGCTGGTTCCATTCCATATCCAGCACGATATACTGCATGGCCTTCCTCCTGTGACTGCTGAAATTCATCAACTTTATTACTATAGCATAGACAAGCGCCGCTGTAAAGCTGTCAATTTTCGCGGTTTTGCCGCATAGGATGCGCCAGCCGACAGGCGCGGGGTTCTGCGCCGGGCAGATCACAGGAAAGGCGGGAGGAAATGCCCTTTTTGTTTTTAAGCCCCTCGACCCAGGCTTTTAACCCCTACGTCAACGAGGGGAACGAGCAGCTCTGGATGAACGCCCTGGCCGACGAGATGGAGCCGCTGCTCCGCGCCTCGGGGATCAACGTTACCCGGAATGATCCGAATGGCAGCGTCGGCGCGTCCATCCGGCTGTCCAACGCCGGGAATTACGACTTCCACCTGGCGCTCCACTCCAACGCCGCGCCGCCCGCCCTGGCGGGACGGCTCCGGGGCGTCGATCTCTACTACTACCCGGGCCGGGAGGAGGCCCGCCGCATGGCGGAGCTGTTAAAGGAAAATCTCATGGTCATCTACCCGTTGCCCGACCGCGTCAAGGCCGTCACCACCACGACCCTGGCGGAGCTGCGGGGCACCCGGGCCCCGGCGGTGCTGGCGGAGCTGGGCTACCACGACAATTTGGAGGATGCGCTCTGGATCCAGGGGAACCTGCCCGAGATCGCCCGGTCCCTCACCGAGAGCGTCACCGAGTATTTTTCGCTGCCCTTCCTCCTGCCCGGGCCGGAGGAGGCCGTCCGGGCGGACCAGTCGAGCGGGAATCTCAACCTCCGGGGCGGCCCGGGCGTCACGTTCCCGGTCCTCGGGAAAATTCCGCCCGGCACGTCGCTGTTGCGGCTGAACGAGACCGGCGGCTGGGCCGTGGTGGACTACGACGGGCTGCTCGGCTATGTCAATGCGGCCTACCTCGCGGACGCTTGACAGGTCCCGTATAATAGAAGGTAGGGCGGCCCCGCGACCGCGGGACCGCCCCCCATTCTCTGTCCGGGAGGACGCGCTATGAAGAAATGGCTCCCGCTGCTCCTCTGCCTCTGCCTGCTGCTGGGCGGCTGCGGCGCGGCGGAACAATACGACATCGTGGCAACGACGGCGCCGGTGCAGCAGTTTGCCGAGGCCGTCTGCGCGGGCACCGGCCTCACCGTGGGCCTCGTGGTCTCCGGCTCCGTCTCCTGCCTCCACGACTATACGCTGACCGTGCGCCAGATGACGATGCTGGAGCGGGCGAAGGTCGTGGCCTGCTCCGGCGCGGGCCTGGAGGCGTTTCTCACGGACGCCATCCCGGCGGACGCCGTGACCGTCGACTGCGCCGCGGACCTCACGCTCCTGCCCGCCGGGGACCACGACGCGGAGCACGAGCATGACCACGACGCCCACGACGCCCACGACGGCCACGACCACGGCGACTGGGACCCCCACGTCTGGCTCGACCCGGACAACGCCGCCGCCATGGTCCGCCGCCTGGCCGCGGACCTCGCGCTCCGGTGGCCGGAGCACGCGGCCCGGTTCTCCGCCAACGCCGAGGCCTGGTGCACCCGCCTTGCAGACCTGAAGGCGGAGTGCACGGCGGAGCTTTCGGACCTCTCCTGCCGGGAGCTCATCACGTTCCACGACGGCTTTGCCTACTTCGCCCGGGCCTTCGACCTCACGATCCTCGCCGCGATGGAGGAGGAGTCGGGCAGCGAGGCCTCGGCCAAGGAGCTGAAGGCCCTGACGGAGCTGATCCGCAGCCACGGCCTCCCGGCGGTCTTCGTGGAGGAGAACGGCTCGAAGTCCGCGGCGGAAATTCTCCGCCGGGAGACGGGCTGTGCCGTGGGCACGCTGGATATGGGTATGTCCGGCGGCGATTATTTTGCAGTCATCCGCTCCAACGTGCGGGCGGTGAAGGAGGCGCTTGCATGAACCATCCCCACCACGGCGGCTGCGGCAGCACCTGCTGCCTCCGGGTCAAGGACCTGTCCGTGACCCTCGGCACGGACCGCATCCTCACCGGCGTCAACCTCCACATCCACTGCGGCCAGATGGTGGCCCTCATCGGCCCCAACGGCGCGGGCAAGTCCACGCTCATCAAGGCCATCCTGGGCCAGCGGCCCTACGAGGGCGAGATCACCTTCTCGACGCCGGGCCATCCCCGGGACCGGCTCCGCATCGGCTATGTGCCCCAGAGCCCGGCCTTCGACCGGTCGGACCCGGTGACGGTGGAGGACCTGTTCTGCTCCGCCGTTACCTGCCGCGCGCCCTTCCTGCGCCCCCGGCGGAGGACCCGGGAGACCGTTCTCACCTGCCTGCGCCGGGTCCACGCCGAGGGCCTCATCGACAAGCGCATCGGCGCGCTCTCCGGCGGCGAGCTCCAGCGGGTCCTGCTGGCCCTGGCCCTGGAGCCGATGCCGAACCTGCTGGTGCTGGACGAGCCCCTCTCCGGCGTGGACGTGGAGGGCATGGCCCTGCTCATGGAGATGCTGGACGAGCTGCGCCATGGGCTGGACCTCTCCATCCTCATGATCACCCACGACTTTTCCATGCTGAGCCGGTATGTGGACCGGGTGGTGCTGCTGGACCGCCGGGTGCTGCGGGAGGGCACACCCCGGGACGTCCTCAGCTCCGAGGAATTCCGGGCCGCGTTCCATCTGGAGGGAGGTGCGGAGGCATGAATCTCTGGTATGCGCTGCTGGACGCCCTGCCCTTCGAGTGGGCGGCGCTCCGGTTCATGAAAAATGCCCTGCTGGCGGTGCTTCTGCTGGCGCCGCTCCTCGGCCTGCTCTCCACCAACGTGGTCACGGGCCGCATGAGCTTCTTCTCCGACGCCCTGGGCCACTCGGCCTTCACGGGCATCGCCGTCGGCGTGCTCTGCGGTTTTTCCGCGCCGCTTGGCTGCGCCGTGCTGCTGTCCCTGGTCTTCGCACTGCTCTTCACCTGGGTCCGGGCCAAGACCCGCCAGGCGGCGGACACCATCATCGGCGTCTTCTCCTCGGCGGCGGTGGCCCTGGGCATCTTCATCGCCACACTGAACGGAGGCAGCTTCACAAAGTTCAACCAGTACCTCATCGGCGACATCCTCTCGGTGACGCCGGGAGAGATCGGCCTGCTGGCCCTGGTGCTGCTGGCCGTGGGGACGCTCTGGGCCTTCTTCGGGGGCCGAATCCTGCTCACGACGGTCCACCCCCAGCTCGCCGCCTCCCGGGGCATCTCCCCGGTGAAGTACGAGGCGCTGTTCACCGCCGTCATCGCCGTGGTGGTGACGCTGGCCATCTCCTGGGTGGGCCTGCTCGTCATCAATTCGCTGCTGGTGCTCCCGGCGGCGGCGGCCCGGAACGTGGCGAAGAATATGCGCCAGTATGTCCGGTATTCGGTCCTCGCCGCGCTCCTCGGCAGCGTGGGCGGGCTGCTCCTCTCCTACGCCATCGCCTGCTCCGCCGGCGCGGCCATCTCCCTGCTCCTCACCGCCTGGTTCATCCTCAGCACCCTGCTCCGCAGAGATTAAAAAAAGACCGCGCCGTTTCCCTGAATCGGAAGCGGCGCGGTTTTTTCAGCGCTTGGAGATGGGCTTGGGGTCCGGGACGAAGTGCTCGAAGATGCCGATGCTCCCCTCGCGCTCGGCGGCGAGGAGGTCGGCCTCGCGGCGGAGGGTCCAGCTGACCTCCTGCACGCCGGAGAGCAGGCAGCGCCGCAGGGCCGGCTCGTTCCGGTCCGCATACTTGTAGGCGATGAAGTCAGGCCGCGTCAGGATGTTGCCCTGAAGCCGCGTCAGCGCGTAGCGCACCGGGACGGAGAGACCGCAGTCCGGGTCGTGGTCGAAATCGCAGCTCAGCTGGCCGCGGCAGATCTCCGGCCGGTGCTGCCGGAGCCAGATCAGCACCCGCGGGTCGAAGGACTCGATGCAGTAGGTGACCTGGAAGCGGTCCAGCATGGCGCAGACCGCCCCGGTGAGCGGAGCGGCGTTGCCGCCGTCGGTCTTGATCTCGATGATGAGCGGCGTCCGGCCCTCGAAGAGGGGCAGCACGTCCTCCAGCATCGGCGCGTGCTCCGCGGTGCCCAGGATGGGCAGCTCCGCGAACGCGGCGGCGGTCAGCGTGTCGGCCCGGCGGTCCGCGCCGCAGAGGCGGCGGAGGTCGCTGTCGTGGATGACCACGAGGCGGCCGTCCCGGGTGAGGTGGACGTCCAGCTCTGCGCCGAAGCCGTGCTCCACGGCCCGGCGGAAGGCGGGCATCGTGTTCTCCGGGACCCCGGCGGCCAGGTCATGCAGCCCGCGGTGGGCGTAGCGGAAGCGGCGTAGCAGCGGGAGCAGCGGATGGTTCAGTCTGCAAGTTGACATAAGGATTCTTCTTTCTCAAAAGTTTTGTGGAAACGGCGGTCAGGCGTCGAGATCCTCGAGGGCCTCCAGGCCCTTTTTGGCCTCGGGGCGGCTGTCGCCGTGACGGACGAAGAGCATGGTGAGGAACGCCAGGGCCACGAAGACCGCGGCATAGGGGAAGAGCACCGTCATGCCGAAGCGGTCCATGAGCAGGCCCGAGAGCATGGGCGTCGCCACCTGGGCGGCCATGGAGGCGGTGTAGTAGAAGCCGGTGTAGCGCCCCGTGTCGCTGCCGGCGCACATCTCGACCACCATGGGGAAGGAGTTGACGTTGATGGTGGCCCAGGCGACGCCCGCCAGGGCGAACATGGCGTTCATGAGCAGGGCCGGGCTGTCGTCCCGCAGGAAGGCCGCCACGGTGAAGGACGTGGCCAGCATGACGACGCCCGCGAGGATGGTCTTCTTGCGCCCGACCTTCGAGGCCACGGCGCCCACGGGCAGGTAGGACACGATGGCCGCGGCCTGGGCGATGAGCAGCGTCAGGTTGTAGTCCTTGTGGAGGATGTGGCTGGCGTAGACCGAGTATTTGGACGTGACGGCGTTGTAGCCGAAGAACCAAAAGACGATGGAGCAGAGCAGGAAGATCATGGACCGCCGCTCCCCGGCGGAGAGGCCCCGGGACGTGCCGTCGGGCTTCGTGTCCTCCTCGGTCATGAGGCCCAGGCGGCGGCTCTCCTGCTGCATCTCCGCGACGAAGCGGTTCTCCCGCACCTTCCAGAGGAAGAGGCCCAGGGCCGCGAGCATTACGAGTGCGATGACCAGGAAGAAGGGCAGATAGGGCATCATGGCGTTGCGCACCGCCGAGGTGGCGAAGACCATGCCGAGGATCAGCACGAGGATGCCGCCGGCGGAGCCCATGAGGTTGATGACGGCATTGGCGCGGCTCCGCAGGGGCTTGACCGTCACATCCGGCATCAGTGCCACGGCGGGGGAGCGGAACGTGGCCATGGACAGCAGAGCCACAAGCAGCAGCGCGATGAAGAGGATGAGCGGCGAGGGGTTCTCCCGGGTGATGGCGTGGGCGCAGGCCTGGCGGGCCGGGACGACATAGTTCGTGTAGTCCGGGTTCGTGACGGTCTTCCCGTCCGCCTCCGACGTGCTGCGGATGGCGGTGAATTCGTCCTCGGTGAACTGCTCCGCCAGCACGAAGCGGTCGCCGCCGGGGGTCAGCAGCTCCGCGTCGGCCTGCCGCTCATAGATGACGGCGAGGGCGGCAGGGTCGTCGATGGCCGAAATTTCCGAGATGCGCCGCAGCTGCGCGCCGTCGGCCAGGGACAGCGCCACCAGCGCCGCCGCGGCCACGAGGGTGCCGCCGAGGATGAAGGGCGTCCGGCGGCCCAGCTTCGTGTGGGTCCGGTCCGAGATGGCCCCGAAGAGGGGCAGCAGGAACAGCGCCAGGATGTTGTCCAGCGCCATGATGACGCCGGACCAGGCCTGGGACATGCCGAATTTATTCGTCAGGATCAGCGGAATGGTGTTGTCGTAGGCCTGCCAGAAGGCACAGATGAGGAAAAAGGCAAAGCCGACGAAGATCGTGCGTTTGTAGTTGAGCTTCATGCGTCGTCCTCCGTCCGATGATTCGATGGCTCCATTATACCGCGCCTTGGCCGGAATTGCACCCTCTTTTTGCAAAAATCACGCCGGGGCTTGGAAATTCAGCCCGAGCGTGGTACACTGGGCGGAGAACATCGGAAGGGGAGGGATCGCAATGGAGGACCTGCACGCGCTGCCCGGGCTGCTGCTGCCCTGGTACGGGGAGAACCGCCGGGACCTGCCCTGGCGGCGGGACCGGGAGCCGTATCACGTCTGGGTGTCGGAGATCATGCTCCAGCAGACCCGGGTGGAGGCCGTCAGGGGCTATTATGCCCGCTTTCTGGAGGCCCTGCCCACGGTGGCCGATCTGGCCCGCTGCGAGGACAACCGGCTCCACAAGCTCTGGGAGGGCCTCGGCTACTACAGCCGGGTGCGCAACCTCAAAAAGGCGGCCCAGGTCATCGAGGCGGACCACGGCGGTGTCTTCCCCCGGGACTACGCGTCCATCCGCGCCCTGCCCGGCGTCGGGGACTATACCGCCGGGGCCGTGGCCTCCATCTGCTTCGGCCTGCCGGAGCCTGCGGTGGACGGCAACGTGCTGCGCGTCCTCGCCCGGCTGCGGGCGGACCCGTCGCCCGTCACCGCGCCCGGGACAAAGCGGGCCGTCCAGGCGGCGCTGCGGGACATTTACCCCGCCGGGCGCTGCGGCGACTTCACCCAGGCCCTCATGGAGCTGGGGGCCACGGTCTGCCTGCCGAACGGCGCGCCGCGCTGTGAGGACTGCCCCCTGCGGGCGGCCTGCGCGGGCCGGGACCGCTGGCGCGAGCTGCCGTTCAAGGAGAAGAAAAAGCCCCGGCGCACCGAGGAGAAGACGGTGCTCCTGCTCCGCTGCGGCGAGAAATGGGCCGTCCGGCGTCGGGGCGATACGGGCCTCCTCGCGGGCCTCTGGGAGTTCCCCAACGTGCCGGGCCGCCTCAGCGCCCAGGAGGCCCTGGCCCTGGCGGAGCGCTGTGGCTGCCGCCCCCTGGCCCTGGAGCGCGAAGCCCGGCGCACCCACATCTTCACCCACATCACCTGGGACATGACGGGCTATTACCTCCGCTGCGCCGCCGCGGGCGGGGACTTCCATTGGGCCGCCCCGGAGGAGCTGGACCGCGCCCTCTCGCTGCCCACGGCCTTCCGCCAGTTCCGCGACGGCGCCCCCGGCGCGGAGGATGCACCCGCCGGATGAAAAACGACCCGCCGCACCATTCCGGTACGGCGGGATTTTTTACCCGTTTTTCTTTTCAAACCCGTGGACCCAGTCGGAGCAGTGGTAGTAGATGAAGTAGGCCACGGAGCTGAGGGACCAGGTGAGGGGATAGGCCCAGTAGAGGTAGCGGATGTCGTGGGAGTACCCCATGATGAGCTCGATGTAGGTGATGCGGCCCACGCACCAGAACAGAAGCATGATGACCATGGGCACGAAGGCCTTGCCTGCACCGCGGCAGACGGACGCGACGCCGTGGGAGAAGGCCAGCAGGCAGTAGAACAGCGAGATGGTGTGGGCCTGGCGCACGCCCATGGCGATGACCTCCGGCGTGTCCGAGAAGACGGAGAGGAACTGGGGCGCGAGGAGGTACATGGCGATGCCGATCAGCTCCGCCAGGATCATGGCCGAGAGGATGCCGAAGCGGGAGCCGCGCTTGGCGCGCGCAAATTCCCGCGCGCCGAGGTTCTGGCTCACGTAGGTGGTCAGGGCCATGGTGTAGCTGGTGACGGGCAGGAAGGCGAAGCCCTCCAGCTTCGAGTATGCGCCGCAGGCCGCCATGGCCACCTTGCCGAAGGAGTTGATGTTTGACTGGACGATGACGTTGGCGAAGCCGATGACCGAGTTCTGCACGCCCGCGGGCAGGCCGTAGCGGACAATCTTGTCCAGCATTTCCCGGTCGAGGCAGAGGCTGCGGAGCTTCACCTGGTAGATGGTGCCGGGCTTCATCAGGTGGATGAGGCAGAGCACCATGCTCACGGCCTGGGAGATGGTGGTGGCCAGCGCCGCGGACCAGACGCCCCAGTGGAAGCCGCCGATGAACAGCAGGTCCAGCGCGATGTTCACGAGGGACGAGAGGATGAGGTAGTAGAGCGGCCGCTTGCTGTCGCCCAGGGCGTTCATGATGGCCTTGCACGTGTTATAGAGCACCACGGCGAGGATACCGGTGAAGTAGTAGCGAAGGTAGGCGATGGCGTCCGGCAGGACCTCCGGGTCCGTGCCCATCCAGCGCAGGAACGTGGGCGTGAAGATGATGCCAATCACCGTCAGAAAGAGGCCGCAGAGCACGCCCATGAGCAGATTCGTGTGGATGGCCCTGGACACCCGGACGCGGTCGCCCGCACCGAAGTAGCGGGAGATGGCGACGCTTGCGCCGGTGGTCAGGCCGACAAAGAAGCTGATGAGCAGAAAGACGAGGTTGCCCGTGGAGCTGACCGCCGCCAGCGCGTCGTCGCCGAGATAGCGCGCTACGATGAGGGCATCCGCCGTGTTGTAGAGCTGCTGGAACACTTGGCTCAGCAGGACCGGTATGGCAAAGGCGGTGATGAGCTTCGCCGGACTGCCGCGTGTCATGTCCAGAGTTGTTTCGTCCAAGCGGATCCGTCCCTTTCTGATGGTCTGCGCCGCATATGTGCGGAGACACATAAACAGGCACAAATCGTATCATACCAAAACGGGTACGAAAATGCAAGAAATATGGCAAAAACAACGAAGAAGGTTTTTAAAAAGCATCATTACCTGCGCGGCGTGCCGGGCTGCGGCTCAGCCATAGCCGTGGTCCAGATGCCGCCAGGGTCCATGGCCGCTGCGGCCCAGGATCCAGCTGTAGCCCTCGTAGGTCCCGCCTGGATTCAGCGCCGGGCTTGCGCCGTGCTCCGCCACGGTGAAGGAGGAGGTGAGCACCAGCACCTCGTCCACCCCGGCCCGGACGGCGTACTCCGCCTCGGCTTCGCTCCGTTCGTCCCCGGCGTAGGTGATCTCCGTCAGGGTACAGCCGTCGAAATTCTTCCGGAAATACCGCTCCGCCGCGGCGATGGCCCCCTTGACCTCCGCGTCCGAAAAGCGCTCCGATTCCCAGGGCGTGACGGTGACCTCCGAGACGTTCCCGCAGCCGCACAGCCCCGCCAGCAGCGTCAGGGCCAGCAGCAGCGCCGCCCCGCGGCGCAGGATTCTTGCTCGCTTCATGGTCTTTCCTCCTTGTAATATAGAATATCTGCCATAAGCTTCGCACACCGCAGCATCAAACCGGCATCAGATTCCTTAAGACTGGACTTTTTTCCGAAAATCTGCTATGATGATCGGACCCGTCCGCCGGACGGGTCCGACAAAGCCCGGAAAGGAGCTTTTCCATGTTTACAGCGGAGCACGTTATCTGGCTTGCGCTCTGCGCGGCCTTCACGGCGGGGCTGTACGGCCTCAGCATCCGGAGGCGGCTCACCCTCCGTCAGGCGGGCGGAATCATGACCGTCATTTGCGTTCTCAGCGAGGGGAGCAAGATCCTCGGCAATCTGGTGGAAAGCCCCGGCGGCGGGATGCACCTGGACCCGAAGAGCCTGCCCCTCCACCTGTGCAGCCTCATGCTCTTCGTGGTGTTCTACCTGACCTTCGGGACGAACGAGGGCCGCCGGGCGCGGCTCGCCAATTTCCTCGCGGTCATCGGCGTGCTCGGCAGCGTCTGCGCCCTGCTGATCCCCACCAACGGCACTGACTTCCGGACTCCGGACGCCTACCAGTGCTTCGTCTACCACGCGGGCCTGCTCTGGTTTGCGCTCTACCTGATCGGCTCCGGCCAGGCGCGCCTCGGCAGCCTCCGGGTCCTCGGGCAGAACCTCGGGACGCTGCTGCTCCTGACCGCCGGGATGCTCTATGTCAACAGCGCCCTCTCGGGTTACGACACGAATTTTTTCTATCTCACCCGCCCGCCCATGGAGGGACTGCCGGTGCTGAACCTGGACAGCGGCTGGTACGCCTATTTCTTCCGTCTCGTGGCCCTGGCTGCGGCGGCGGTGACGCTGTTCCATCTGCCCTTCTTCCTCCGCGCCCGCCGGAAGGGCTGAGCCAAAATGCAGAACGCGCCCCGGTCTCGCTTCGACCGGGGCGCGGCTTTTATGGGATTCAGCGGGGCAGGCCGTGGCGGTGGATGCCGTTGAAGAAAAGCGCCACCGCGCCGGGGCCGACGTGAGAGCCG
Organism: uncultured Clostridia bacterium; assembly: GCA_938049125.1. Taxonomy (GTDB): domain Bacteria; phylum Bacillota; class Clostridia; order Oscillospirales; family Oscillospiraceae; genus RGIG3159. The sequence continues at coordinate 9,277 of CALICR010000122.1, read as the reverse complement.
GTGACCGGCTCGTAGCAGACGCTGAGGATCTCGCCGGTGAGACCCTTGGCCCGCAGCCGAGAGACCAGGGCCTCGAGGCCCTCGGGATTGTCGGCGTGGGCGATGCCGATGCGGGCGGTGCGGTCGGCGCAGAGGCGGTCGTAGGCGTCGGCCAGGGCGTCATAGGCCTTCCGCTCGCCGCGGACCTTGTTGATGCAGATGATCTGGCCCAGCTCGTTGCCCCAGAGGATGGGCTTGATGCCAAGCACGCTGCCGATCTTGGCGCTCAGGGCCGAGATGCGGCCGCCCTTCTGGAGGTAGCGCAGGTCCGCCACGGTGAAATACTGGCACATGGTGTCGCTCATGGCCTGGGCCGTCTCGGCGGCCTTCTCGAAGCTTGCGCCCTCGGCGCGCAGCTCCGCGGCCCGCAGGGCCGGGATGCCCTCGGCCAGGGAGGCGCAGTGGGTATCCACGGTGACGATGCGCCGTCCCGGGAATTCGGGGCGCAGCTCCTCGGCGGCCAGACAGGCGGCATTGTAGGTGCCGCTGATGCCGCTGGACATGCCGACGTAGAGCACATCCTCCCCGGCGGCCAGCACGGGCCGGAAGGCGTCGGCGAAGGCTCCGACGCTGACCATGCTGGTCTTGACGTCCGCGCCCTGGCGCATCCGCTCGTAATAGGTGTGGCCCTCGAAGGCCCCGGTGGCGCGGTCGAAGCAGACGAAGTCCTCGCCGTCCATGGTATAGCGCAGCGGCACGAGGCCGATCTGGTACTTTTTCAGCAGCTCTGCCGGCAGGTTAGAGCCGGAGTCTGTAAACACTCGAAACATGGTGTGCTCCCTTCCGCCGCCCGCGGCGGCGCTGTGATGTGATCGATGCTTCTATGATAGCGGTTCGCGCCGCCGCTGGCAATCTACGGTTCCAATTTCCACTCTCGACCCGCAAAATTTTTCGTAGAGTTGAAAAAATCCAACTCTACGAATCGTAGAGTTGAACAAAAAGCTTTGAAAACCCAGAAAATACAGGGAGATTCCAAACAAACTGAGGTACCATATTCGGCCCGCCCCACGGCCCTGAAACCGCGCCCGCCGCGCCCGAAAAACGGCTCTCCCGCCGTCTCTCCCGACGCGAGACCCGCCCGCCGCCCTGCAAAGGGGGGCGCGCCGCGTCCCGCCGGACGTATGCCGTGCTCCGATTTCGAACGCCGCCGTGCACAGCCCGCCGCGGCAGCCCGGCCCGGCGGCCGGGGGGAGGCGCAGACGGGCGCGACCGGCTCTGCGCTGCGCCGGGGCGGTCCGGATAAAGACCCCGAAATGACCCGGGGACGGCCTCCCGATCGTCCGCGGCCCGGGTGAGACCGGCACAGGCTGCCGCTCCGTGCGCTGCCGCGCGGCCCCCGCCCGGAGCACGCCCGGACCGGAGCCGCGGCGTCCCGCGTGCCGCGGGCGGGTGCTCTGCGCCCGGGTCAGCCCTTGAGGCCGCGGGCCTGGCGGTCCATGTCCTCGACAACGATGTCGTAGATCTCGCCGAGGCCCGCGCAGTAGCGCAGCACATCCCAGGGCTCGTTGGTGTGGTAGTGCAGCTTGATGCAGGTCTCGTCGCCGATGACGAGCAGGCAGTCGCCGCGGAAATTCTGCTGAATGTAGTCGTGGACGGCGTCCTCGTCCAGCCCCGTGCCCTCGATGAGCAGCTGGGTGTCGTAGCGGTATTCCAGCATGGTAGGTCCTCCTGTTCCCTTCGATGCCCCGATCATACCACGCCGCCGGGCGCTTTGCAAGGCCCGGCCGGAAGAAGAGACCGCCTCTCTCGCGCGGAGAGAGGCGGCGGGAATTCGATTGGGGAGCGGTCCGGGCCGCGGCGGCTGAGGCGCAGCGTGGGACCGCGCGGACCGCGGCGGAGTTCGGCTCGGTGCGCGGCGAGGACGGCGCGGGAGCGGCCCGGCGCAGGACAGCTCAGGCCCGGCTCCCCGGTGCGCGGGACGGCTCAGGCCCGGTCCTTCGGCTCCCGGGGCGTCTCGGCCTGCTCCCGGGGCGTCTCGGCCTGCTTCCGGGCGTCCTCATTCGCCTTGCGGATGGCGTCGTACTTGGCGTCGCGGCGCTTTTTTGCCTTCCGGACCAGCCGGACGGCCAGGAAGACGGCGGCGGCCAGCAGGAGCAGCGCGGGCAGGCTGCCGAGGACCCAGACGGCCAGATCCTGGAGGAACCAGATGATGCTGCTCCAGCCGTTTGCGAGGGCGTCGCGGAGCCGGTCTCCGAAGGTGCGCGTCACCGATGCCGTGGGCGTGTAGACGGCGACCTCCTGGAGCTCCACGGTGACGGTGGAGTAGGCGACCCGGCGGTCCCAGTCGTTCAGCGCCCGCTGGTAGGACTCGATCTCGTAGGTCACCTCCGAGAGCCGCTGCTCCAGGGCGATGAGGCTTTCGAGGTCGCCGGTCTCCTTCATCATGGTGAGGAGCCGTTCCTCCTGGACCTTCAGGCTCTCGATGCGCAGCTCCGTGTCCGTGTACTGGGATGTGATGTTCTCGGCGTCCCGGGAGAGGTTCAGCACGTTTCCGGCCTCCCCGGCGGCAGTGAGGAAGTTTTCCAGCTCCGCAGCGGGGATGGCAGCGGTGTAGGTGGCATAACGGTCCACCACGGAGGTGGTGCCGTCGCTGTTGTAGCGCGAGTTTCCATTGACACTGGAAGACTGGATGTAGCCGCCCAGGGACTGGATTTTGGCCTCCAGGGCCGCAGCGGACCGGTCAAAGTCCGTGGTCTCCAGCGAGAGCCAGGCGGTGTAGATGATCTTCTCGCTGCTTGTGCTGAGGGAGGCATCCGGCTCCGGCGCGGGATCACCGGGCTCCGCCAGGGCGGGCGTCTCGCCCCACTCCGCGTCTGTGACCTCGTCCGGGACGGCAGCCTCCTCGGTCCTGGCGTCCTCCCAGACCGGCTCCGAGGCGGCGGTGTCCGCCCCACTGGCCGGGGCGGCGTTTTTGGTCGATGCGCCGCAGCCGACCATCGAGAGCAGGAGTGCCATGGCGAGCAGCAGCGCAAAAATGGTCTGTTTCCGTTTCATATTCCGTTCCTCCTTATGGAGCGCGGCGGGCCGCGCGGCTGTGGGGGTCTTCTACCTTATAAGACGCGGATTGCGGCCCGGGGTCACGGGAAAAACGGAAAAAAGCGGAAACATTTCAGTCCGGCGCGGCGGTCAGGGCCGAAACCTCGTAGGCCACACGCTCTTCCCGGCCCGTTTCCAGCTGCTTCTGGTAGACGCGGCTCTGGAGGCGGCCGCAGAGGGCCACGGCGGCGCCCACGGGCAGGGCGGAAAGGGCCTCGGCGGTGCGGCCCCAGGCGATGCAGGGCAGGTAGTCCGTACGGCTGCAGCTCCGGGGCACGGCCAGCATGAGGTCGCAGATCTCGCGGCCCAGCGGCGTCCTGCGCAGCACCGGCTCCTTGCAGAGCACACCACGGAGCGCGGCGTCGTTGACCGGCGGGCCGCTGCAGACGGAGATGCTGTCGGCGCAGACGTGGATGAGCAGCCGCCGTCCCTGGGGCGTCCGGCGGTTGAAGGAGCGGATCTGCCCCGTGACCCGGAGAAAGTCGCCGCCGAAGGGGTCGCAGCGCTCCAGCACGGCCTCCGGGGCCAGCACGGGGAGCACGTCCCGGTTTCCGGAAAGCCGCTCCACCTCCAGAGAAAAGGCGAAAAATCGGGTGCCGTGGCTCTCGTGGGAGAGCCGGGGCGCGGCGGCCAGGGTGCCGCAGAGGGTAATCTGATTGACGGTTTGTTCCATGTTCCCCACCTCACAACGTTCTTGTGAGAGCATATGCGGCGGGGCGGCGGGACATGACCGTCAGGAGCCGGAGCGGTCCCCGGGCGCGCCGGGGCGGACCCCGGCGGCGGCCTGCATGGCCTCGGCGGAGATGGGCTCCGGCTCGTGGTCCGCGGGGGACGGGCCGGGGACGTCCGGCGTCTTTACGTCGTGGTGCAGGGAATCCTGATGCAGATAGGACAGAATCAGCTCCGCGCCCAGCAGGCGGACGTGGGTGGCGAAATGGTCCGCGGGGTGGAGCAGCAGCAGGGCCGAGAGGCCCACGCTCACCAGCGTCTCAATGGCCAGCAGCACGCAGGGCTGGTGCTTCGAGATGCGGTAGACCAGCTCGTTGAGGTCGCCGACGGCGGTGTAAAGGCCGAAAATGCCCCAAATGGTGCCCAGCATGGCCACGGAGTCGTGCTTCCGCAGCAGGACTACGATGCCGCAGAGGATCAGCAGGATGGAGACGGCGGTGTTGACGGTCTCCCGGTTCGCATACTCCCGGTGGGCGACGGCGTGGATCAGCATGAGAATGCCAAAAATCAGTGTTGCCGCGCCGACGAGGTAACCAACGGCGGCGGTGATGTAGTTCGCCAGCGAGAGGAGGAGAATGCCCGTGATGGGCAGCAGCGTCTTCTCAAGAAAGTGCTCCAGGCGGGTGAAAAAGGGCGGGATCAGCAGCGGGGGGCGGTTTCGGTCCTTCATGGGCGGCTCCTTGTCGTTTGGGGGGCGGGCCGGAGCGCGGCTCCGGCGGCTCAGGTGGACTTCTTTTTGGACTTGTGCCCGGCGGGGGTGCGGGATGGCGCGGGCTTCGGACCGCGCTTCGGGGGCTTCCCGGCGGGCGCGGCGTTTTTGGGACCCTTCCGGGGTGCGGGCTTTTGGGCGGGCGTTCCGGGCTTGCCGCCGGAGGCGGGCTTCGCCGGAGCGCTCCGGCCCGGCTTCGGGGCGGGCGGCACGAGGCAGCCGGGGGCGGTGCCGATGAGGTCGGTGCGTCCGGCGGCGGTCAGCGCCTCGCGGATGAGCGGATGGTTCTTGTGGTCGCGGTACTGGATGAGCGCCCGCTGCATCGCCTTTTCATGGGGATCGCGGGGGATGTAAACGGGCTTCATCGTGCGCGGGTCCAGCCCGGTATAATACATACAGGTCGAAATTGTAGAGGGCGTGGGGTAGAAGTCCTGCACCTGCTCCGGCATATAGCCGAGGTCGCGGACGTATTCCGCCAGCTCCACGGCTGACTGCATGGAGCAGCCGGGGTGGGAGGACATGAGGTAGGGCACGACATACTGATCCATGCCGAGCTGCCTGTTGAGCTTCTTGTATTTTTCGATAAAGCGCAGATAGACCTCGTGCCGCGGCTTGCCCATCATGGCGAGCACCGGCGCGGAGACGTGCTCCGGCGCGACCTTGAGCTGACCGGAGACGTGGTACTTCACCAGCTCCCGGAAGAACCGGTCGTCCGGGTCAGCGAGGAGGTAGTCAAAGCGGATGCCGCTGCGGATGAACACCTTCTTGACGCCGGGCAGGGCGCGGAGCTTCCGCAGCAGCGCGAGGTAGTCGCCGTGCTCCGCCACGAGATTCTTGCAGGGCTTCGGAAAGAGGCACTGCTTCGTGGGGCAGACGCCGTGCTGCAGCTGCTTGTCGCAGGCGGGGCGGCGAAAATTTGCCGTCGGGCCGCCGACATCGTGGATGTAGCCCTTGAAGTCCGGCTCCTTCGTCATCTGCACCGCCTCGGCGAGAATGGAATCGTGACTCCGGGTCTGGACGATACGGCCCTGATGGAAGGTAAGGGCGCAGAAGCTGCACCCGCCGAAGCAGCCGCGGTTCGAGACGAGGCTGAAGCGCACCTCGGCGATGGCGGGCACGCCGCCCTGCTTTTCGTAGCTCGGGTGGTAGGTGCGGCAGTAGGGCAGGGCGTAGACCGCGTCCATCTCCGCCTGGGAGAGCGGCTTCTGGGGCGGGTTCTGCACAACGAATTCCCGGCCGCTGTAGGGCTCGATCAGCCCCTTGGCTTGGAAGGGGTCCGTGTTGCAGTACTGGGTGTAAAAGCTGGAGGCGTAGGCCGCCTTGCTGCGGCGCAGCGTTTCAAAGTCCGGGAGGGTGACATAATCCGGAAACGCTTCGATGGAGCTGACGCGGAAGACGGTGCCGTCGATGTAGGTGATCTCCGCGGGGCTGAGCCCGCTGTTCAGCGCGTCCGCCACCTCGACAATGGCGCGCTCGCCCATGCCGTAGAGCAGCAGATCGGCTTGGCTGTCGAGCAGAATGGAGCGCTTGAGCTTATCGGACCAGTAGTCGTAGTGGCAGAGCCGCCGGAGGCTTGCCTCGATGCCGCCGATGAGGATGGGGACGTCCCTGTAGGTCTGGCGGATGAGGTTGCAGTAGACCACGGTGGCGTAGTCCGGGCGCTTGCCCATGACGCCGCCGGGGGTGAAGGCGTCGGTTCTGCGGCGGTGGCGGGAGACGGAGTAGTGGTTCACCATGGAGTCCATGTTGCCGCCGGTCACGAGAAAGCCGAGCCGGGGCCTGCCCAGCGCGGTGACGGAGGCGGGATCTTTCCAGTCCGGCTGGGCAATGATGCCCACCTTATAGCCCGCGTGCTCCAGCACCCGGGAGATGATGGCGTGGCCGAAGGAGGGATGGTCCACATAGGCGTCGCCAATGACGTAGACGAAATCGCATTCCGTCCAGCCCCGTTCCTTCATATCGCGCCGCGAAATCGGCAGAAAATCGTTCATATCGGTACCTCAACACTATTTAGTATAGCAGAGAATAAAGATTTTGCCAAGAAAAAATGCATGGCTGCCAAGATTCTGTTAAGAAATCACCAAGCAGGCGGAAAGGTGGGGCGGGTCCGTGCAGGGCTATGACCGGCGCTGCATCAGAAATCGCCCGGCAGAAGGCTTCTGCCGGGCAGGATCCTCCGCACGGAGGGTTACATACGCTTACGGCGCTGCCCAAGCGCATCGAATTCGCGGCGAAGGGCGCGCTCCGTCACGGGCACGACGGCGAGCAGCGGAACAAGCTCCGCCAGGCAGAGCAGCGCGCCGAACAGCCCGACGACATTGGCCGGCTTCCCAAGAAGCGGGAGCATCGCAATGACGGCAAGCGGCAGCGTGACCCATCCGGCGCGTACCCAGAAGCGTCCGGCGCAGCGGTGCGCGAAGTCCCACGTTTCGCGGTTCTTCATGGAACGCGCCGTGCGGTAGCCGAAAAGCGTATTGATCTCTGCGGGCGCCTTCTTCCGGAACCGCGCGCCGAAGACCAGCATGGTCGCAGGGATCAAAAGGTCACAGACGAGCATAAAGATCCAGAACCCCATGGTCAGTCTCCCTGATAGGCTTCGTAGACCGCCTGGAGCCGGTGGGGGTAGTTGGTCATGATGCCGTCGGCGCCAACGTCGATGAGGCGGCGCATCTCGTCCTCGTCGTCGATGGTCCAGTAATGGACGGCGAGGTTGTGCCGGTGGGCGGCGTCCACCAGGTGCCGGGTCGAGAGGGAAAGGCCGAACTCCTCCGTCGGAAGCTGGAAGACGCACATCCCGTCGGGGAAGAAGCTGTCGGCGTTCAGAAGCTGGAGCACGTAGAACCGCGTCACCGCGTCGGTGGCAGGGGAGTACATGAAGCAGTCCGGCACCTCGCCGTCCGCCTGGAGCCGCTGGAATTCGGCGTAGACGTCGTTGTGGAAGCTCGCCAGCACCACGCGGCCGAAGGCGTCGTATTTCTCCAAGAGCCGCAGTGCCTCGCGCAGGGCCTGCATGCCCAGCTCACCGTCCTGCTTGATCTCCACATTGATGCGGTTCTCCGGGAAGGCGGTCAGCAGCTCCTCCAGCGTCGTGGCGAGGAAAACGGTGTCGTCCCGCGGCTCCACGCCCTCGGGGTACTCGACGTCCGTGGGATAGCGCGGCTGCCCGTCGTCGGCGGTGAAATGCATCCGCTCGCCGGTGAACTGATAAGTTTCATCGAGGAAATTCGTGTAGCCGAAGTCCACCTTCTGGGCCATGAGGTCACTGTAGTTCCAGTCGGCGATGGCCCCGGTGACGGTGGTCTTGCGGTCCAGCGTTGTGTCGTGGGAGAGGATGAGAACGCCGTCCTTCGTGATGCTGACGTCCGTCTCCATCATGACCCGGGGATCGACGCTGTAGGCGTTGTAGAAGGCCTCCAGGGTGTTGTCCGGGAATTCGAGGTGTCCGCCGCCGTGGGCGATGAGAATGGGCAGCTCGCCGTCCCTGCGCATGGGATTTTCGAGGGCGTAGTTCCGGGGGCGCGGCAGCGTGTAGAGCAGGCACCAGACAGCCAGCAGGATGCCCAGAACGATCAGCAGCCGTTTGAGGAATTTTTTCATACCGCTTCTCCTTTTATTTTGTGCCGGTGGAGCCGAAGCCGCCCCGGTCGGGGCCGTCCAGGTGCTCGCATACGGAAAACTCGAGACGCGGCTGGTGGGCGAAAATGCGGAACTGGCAGATGCGGTCGTTCACCTCAATGACCGTGTCGCGCGTTGCATAGACGGGCATCCGCCACTGGTCGCCGTCACCGCAGTAGCTCTCGTCGATGACGCCCATGGAGTTGGTCTGGAGGATGCCCCAGGTCTTGAAGGTGGAGGAGCGGGGCACGACATGGGCCTCGTAGCCGGCGGGCAGCGCCATGGCGACGCCCAGGGGGATGAGGCGGAACTCGCCCGCCTTCAGCTCTGTCCGCTCGGCGCAGCGCAGGTCGATCCAGTCGGATTTGCCGTCAATGTACCGCAGACGCTCAATTTCGTCCGAAAAATAGCGAATCCTGAGCTCCATTCAGTGCCCCTCCATGTCGCCGTCGTCCCAAAGCGTCAGCTCGCCTGTCTCACGGGTTTTGACGAGGTCGAGGATGCGCTGGTTCTCGCTGCCGCGGAAGCGCAGCCGGAGGTTTTTCTTCGCCTCGACAAACTCGCCGTCCACGAGGACGTCTACAAGGTCGAGCACCGCGGAGGTCAGCTTGCCCGCCTCACCGGTGCGGGCGGTAAGTTGGTCATAGGTGTAGCCGGAGAAGGCCCAGACGGTCTTCCTCGGCAGCTCGGCCCGGACCCGGCGCAGCAGCGCGAGGACGGCGGGCAAGTTTTCCGGCTCGAAGGGCTCACCGCCGAGCAGGGTCAGCCCGGCGATATAGCCGGGCGCGAGAAGCCGGAGAAGCTCCGCAACGGTTTCGTTCGTGAAGGGCTGCCCGTAGGAAAAGCTCCACGTCTCCGGCTGGAAGCAGCCGGGGCAGTGGTGGGTGCAGCCGGAGACGAACAGCACCACCCGGCAGCCGGGACCGTTGGCAATGTCGCAGTTTTTGATGACGGAATAGTTCATAAGGGCAGACCTCCCGATTCAGATAAAACCCGCGGCGGGAATCGTGTCCCGCCGCGGGGCGCAATCAAAGATGCAGAACGCGGTCGCGGATCTCCTGCGTGCGTCCCTGGTTCCAGAACTGCGTGCCGATGTAGCCGCAGGTCCGGCGGGCGACGTTCATCTTGTCCTGATCCGTGTTGCCGCAC